>JAHISY010000003.1 GCA_018817365.1 Patescibacteria group bacterium
AGTGTGGGAGTGGAAAGAGAAATACCATTCTCGCATTGTCGAACAAATTCGCAAAATGGGCGCGAGCTGTGATTGGAGCCGCGAGGCTTTCACGCTTGATGAGAATCGCTCGCGTGCGGTGGCACACGCCTTCGTGAAGCTTTTTCGCAAAAAATTAATTTATCGCGACAAAAAACTCGTCAATTGGTGCCCCCGCTGCCGCACTGTTCTTTCCGACATCGAGGTCGAGCACCGTGAGGAAGAGGGGAATCTTTATTTCATTCGCTACTTTGTTTTAGCCACCGATCGTTCGGTCTGCGTCGCGACGACGCGTCCGGAAACAATGCTCGGCGATACTGCTGTCGCCGTCCATCCCGACGATTCGCGCTACCGCGATTTCATCGGAAAAACTTTAATTCTCCCGATCGTGAATCGCGAGATTCGCGTGATCGCCGACGCGCGTGTCGATCCGAAATTCGGCACCGGCGCAGTCAAAATTACCCCCGCGCACGATCCACTCGACGCGGAAATTGGGAAAGATCATAAATTAGAAAGTATCGTCGTAATCGGTCCGCACGGAAAGATGACGAAGCACGCGGGAAACAAATTCGCGGGAATGCCGCTCAATGAAGCGCGAAAAGCGATAATTAAATATCTCGATGACATCGGAAATTTAGAGCGTATCGAAAAACACGCGCATTCAGTCGGTCACTGCAGCCGCTGTGATTCTGTGATTGAGCCGCTTGAATCGATGCAGTGGTTTGTGAAGATGCAGCCGCTTGCGGCGAAGGCTTTGAATATTGTTAAAAATAAAAAAATTGAGTTCGTGCCTGCCCGTTTCGAAAAAGAATTTACTCGCTGGCTAGATGAAATCCGCGATTGGTGCATTTCCCGCCAGCTGTGGTGGGGGCATCAGCTGCCAGTTTGGTACTGCAAAAAGGTTCCCGAATTTGCTGATAAAAAAATTAAAAAAAAGGAGGGTTGTCAGCGGATGATTGTTTCTGAAAAGCCGCCGAAGAAATGTCCGAGTTGCGGGAATTTAAATTTGGTTCGCGATCCGGATGTGCTTGATACATGGTTCAGCAGCGGGCTGTGGCCGTTCGCCACGCTCGGTTGGCCGGGTAGCACGCGCGATTTTCGAGCTTTTTATCCGAACTCCGTTCTCGAAACAGGCTACGACATTCTCTTTTTTTGGGTGGCGCGGATGGTGATGCTCGGCGCGGAATTCACCGGAAAATCTCCATTCAAAACGGTTTACCTCCACGGTCTCGTTCGCGACGAATTGGGACGCAAAATGACGAAGTCGCTCGGCAACGGCATTGATCCGCTCGCGATGATTGAAAAATACGGGACGGATGCGCTTCGTCTCTCGCTCGTCGTCGGTTCGACCCCCGGCACGGATTTGAAATTCAGCGAGACGAGAGTGGTCGGGCAGCGGAATTTCGTCAACAAAATTTGGAATGCCTCGCGCTACGTTTTCGGCGTGCTCGGCGAGAAATTCGAAATTCCGAAAAATCCAACTCCGCTAAGTTTGCCCGATCGTTGGGTTCTTTCAAAGTTGAACCGATTAATCGATGAAGTAAATCGCGCGTTTGAAAAATACGCGTTTGCGGAGGCTGCCGGCAAGATTCAAGATTTCGTGTGGCACGATTTTTGCGATTGGTATTTAGAATTAACAAAAGAGAAGCCGAACAAAAAAATTCTCGCGCATACTCTCGCGCAAATTTTAAAATTAGCCCACCCCTTCATTCCGTTCGTTTCAGAAAAGTTGTGGGAAAACTTTTCCTCGTCCAAAAAATCTTCAAAAGCCAAACTGAAACTACTTGCAGTTGAAAAATATCCGAAACCAATAATAATTCGAATTAATTCAAAGGTTGAAGCAGAAATGAAAGTGGTGCTCGCGATTATTTCCGCGATCCGTTCTGTTCGCAGCGAGATGTGTATTCCGGCGGCGCGGAAAATCGTTGCAATCGCGCACGTCGGCAAATTTGAAAAATTCGTAAAAAAACAGGCGAAAGAAATTAAAAAACTCGCGCGTTTGAATTCTCTCGTCGTGAAAAAAAGTGGAAAAAAAGTGGAGAATGCCATCGCAAAAATCGAGGCGGAGATCGAGATTTATTTTCCAGTCGCGAAATTACTCGACCCGAAAATGGAGAAAAAAAGATTGCGCGCGGATTTGAAAGAGTCGCAAAGTTATCTCGCGGTCATTTCGAAAAAATTAGAAAATGAGGATTTCTCCGCGCGCGCGCCGAAAAATGTGGTGGCTGCGGAGCGCGCAAAATTGAAAGATGTCGAGGAGAAGATTAAAAAGATTGAGGAGCGGTTGAAGATTTTAGGTTGAAAAGTCGGCAGCTGGCAGTTTATTTTTATAGTAAAATTCTCTCTGCAAACTGCAAACTAAAAGCTGCTGACTTTCATGTTAGATTGGATTTCCACCGCGATTCGCAAAGATCCCTCGCTGCAGGGTGGGCTGCGTCCGCTCGAAATTTTGCTGTATCCCGGAATGTGGGCGCTCATTTTTCACCGTATCGCACACCCGCTTTTTTTGCTAAAAATCCCATTCATCCCTCGCCTACTTTCACAAATTGCGCGAATTCTCACAGGAATCGAAATCCATCCTGGCGCAAAAATTGGAAAACGTTTTTTCATTGATCATGGCTACGGAGTGGTAATCGGCGAGACGACTGAGATTGGCGACGACGTGATGATTTATCACGACGTGACGCTTGGCGCGCTCGGTTGGTGGAAGGCGAATGGAAAAGCGAAGCGGCATCCGACGATTGGCGACAAAGTTGTCATCGGCGCGGGCGCGAAAATTCTCGGACCGGTGCGGGTCGGCGATGGCGCGAAAATCGGCGTGGCGGCGGTGGTGATTCGCGATGTTCCGGCGAAAGCGGTGGTGGCTGGCAGTCTGGGGAAATTATTAAAAAAGAAAACTTCGCGCAAAAAATGAAAGTCGTCTTTTAGAAAAATTTATCTAAAAAATTAGAACTTTGAGTGAATCATGAATTCGAAAATTAATATTACTTCGCTTGTTTTACCCGCCGTCCTCCAAAAAGTTTGGAGACGAGGAGAAGATTATTTCAAAAGCAAGAGAGTGCGAAATTTAATTGAAACCGAAAATGAAATTATTGCAGAAGTAATAGGGACTCAATCCTATCGGGTTCGTTTTTTCTTCGTGCGCGGGCAGATTGACTATGAGTGCGGTTGTCCGCATTTTGCTCGATGTGATGAAGTTTGCAAACATATTGTTGCAGTTGCGCTTACCCGTGATAAAAATAAAAATTTACCTTTGCCGACTTCTGCGGATGTAGAAAAAAGCGCGGCAATAGATGCCGGTGAGTTGATTAAAAGAATGTATGATGATCCGCTTAATGTAAATCTTGATCATTTGCGCGAGGCAGCAGATTGGGGCAGTTGGGTGCGATCGCATGCTCGTCTTCCAAAACGTCCAGCGATGAGTGCGGATGTTTCAACACCGCTAACATTTCGAGAGGTGGAAACTGTTTTCAAAAGGCTCGAGAAGTGGACAGATCGAAGAAATTACGACGTGTATTTTTGCGCTGGCGAGATGGCAGCCGGATTCTGCGAAGTTCTTGATATGATTCGTGGTAGGGCATCAATTACTACTTCGGCAGCGATGCTTGAGATTCTTTTGCTTTGCGCCAAAAAAGCTGACGAGTTTGTGTTGGGTTGGATTGATGATAGTGATGGGCTGCATGTTTTTTTAATTGCTCGCCTAAAAAGGATGATCCAAGAGCTTGAAGCGCGAGTTGATGATATTGTCGCATGGAATGACTTTTGCAGACAGATTGAAAAATTAGAATTAGGAGGAGATTATTTCTGATAAAATTCCCACATCGCTTCTAAAAAATGAAAGTCACTCTCCTCTCCCACACTATCGATCCGGAAGCAGTTGTCGCGGCTGCTATCAATCAATGTTATTCCGCGAAAGGCGGAGAGGAGTTGAAAGAAAATATTTCTACCGAAAAGCGCGAGCGGTTGATCGGTATCGTGATGAATTCCGGACATCTCTCGACAATCGAGCACGCGAGTTTTACGTTTGCCGTCGAGGGGGTTTCGCGCGCTCTGACTCACCAACTTGTGCGTCATCGCGTTGCTTCTTTTTCTCAGCAATCGCAGCGGTACGTGAAATTCAAAAATGGGGAATTCGACTACATCATTCCGCCGAAGATTTCTGCCGACAAAAATTTAAAAAAGAAATTCGAGCAAAAGATAGAAGGGCTTGGCAGATTCTACGAGGAAATGTTGAACTCAAAAATTCCGGCGGAAGATGCGCGCTCGATTTTGCCGAACGCGTGTGAAACGAAAATTGTTTTCACGATGAACGCGCGGAGTTTGCTCAATTTTTTTGAGCACAGGCTTTGTATTCGAGCTCAGCAGGAAATTCGTGAAATGGCTGGGAAGATGTTGGATTTAGTCAACCCCGTCGCGCCGAATATTTTTAAATTTGCCGGACCGTCGTGCGAGACGCAAAAAATTTGTTGGGAAGGGGATTTGTCTTGCGGGAAGTGGAAGGGAATTAGGGGCGGGGAGTTGAGGGTGCGCAATTCAGGCGGAGACAAATAAAAAGAATTCTCAATTTTCAATTCTCAAACAATTTTTAATTCATCAATTTTTCAATTTTCAAATCGTTTAAAAAATTATGAAATTTAGAAATTAGAAATTGGAAATTAAAAATTGGAAACCTTAAAATCAAAGTGAACTTTTTATTTCAAGCTTATTCTAAAAAATTAAACGAAATATGCCTTTCGACTCCAAGCCCATCGGAATCGGGAACCTCGCTACGAATTTGAAGCGGTCGGTGGATATTTCGCCAGATTCGCTGAAAAAAGTTCCCGCAGAGAATCAATCTTCCAAAGATCCCGAGGTCGCGCAGCTCGCGGTCGACATTCGCGAAACGAATGACAAACTAATTATTATTGCTCCGCTCGCGGGAGTGGATCCCGATGATGTGCGCGTAGAAATTACCGAAGATGTGGTGATCATCGACGGGGAGCGGCTGCTGCCGATTCCGGAGGATGGGTCGGACGAATATCTCGTCCAAGAATGTTATTTTGGACCGTTCAGCCGCTCGATTGTTTTGCCCGAAATGGTGAATTCCAAAAAAGCGCGAGCGACTTTCAAAAAGAATGTTTTGATTCTCGAAATTCCGAAGCTCGACAACGTCCGCACGCGAATCATTAAAATTCAGAA
>JAHISY010000044.1 GCA_018817365.1 Patescibacteria group bacterium
CATCGACACGCGTTCAGGATTGAGAAATCGTTCGAAAAGAAGACCGTAGCGGAGCGGATTCAAATCTGTAATCCCCAGCGCATACGCGATGATGCTGCCCGCCGCCGAACCGCGACCCGGTCCGACAGTGATTCCCGCTTCTTTCGCATATTTGACGAAATCCCAAACAATGAGGAAATAGCTTGCGAATCCCATTTTATTGATTACGGAAAGTTCGTATTCCAGCCGCTCGATAATCTTTTTTTGCTCCTCTTTCGGAGGTGGAACAATTTTCTTCTGCAAACTGCCGACCTGTCTGTCGGCAGACAAGGCTGCAAGCTGCTCACTTTTTTTTTCAACTTCACTTCCATCGATTCTTTGGAATTCTTTAGGAATCTCAATCCCAAATCTGTGGCTCAAACCCTCGTAGCAAAGTTCTTTGAAATATTTTTCGGGCTGTTTTTGAAAAGGAGTGGCATAAGTCGGCAACAGCCTCCGACCGAGCGGAAGTTCGACTTTGCAGCGATTCGCAATTTCGAGAGTGTTGGAAATCGCTTCAGGAATATTTTTGAAATCTTCCCGCATTTCTTCCGGATTTTTCAGCGAAAAATCCTCGCCGCGCATCGACATCCGATTTGTTTCGGAAACGAGATTGCCGGTCTGCACACAAAGCAAAACGTCCTGCGCTTCGGCATCCTCGCGGCGAACATAGTGGCAGTCATTCGTGGCGACGAGCGGCACGCGCAATTTTTTCGCAAGTTCGACGACTCTCTCATTCGCGATTTTTTGTTCGGGAATCGAGGGGTGATGCTGCAGCTCGAGATAAAAATTTTCCGCACCGAAAAATTTTTGATACCGGCGCACCGCCTCCTCCGCCTCATCGTAATTTTCGGATAAAAGTTTCCCGGGAATCTCTCCCTGCAAACAAGCCGACATCGCGATCAGTCCGCCTCCGAATTTTTCGAGCAACTCGAAATCCATTCGCGGCTTGTAATAAAAACCTTCCAAATTCGCTTTTGTGACGAGCTGCAGAATGTTTTGATAGCCTTCTAGATTCCGCGCGAGCAGCACGAGATGCCACGGTTTGACATCGACATTCGGTCTTTTTTGGAATCTCCCGAAACGCGCGACATACGCTTCCACTCCGAGAATCGGTTGAATTCCGACTTCTTTCGCTTTTTTATAAAAATCAATCAAGCCGTACGCGTTGCCATGATCGGTAATCGCGAGAGCGGACATTTTGAATTCTCTCGCGCGCGCGAGATAATCTTCTGGCTTGCCGAGGCCGTCGAGGAGAGAAAAATGCGTGTGGACATGGAGGTGCGCGAAACTCATTTTGCGAATTTTAACACGCGAGTCGTGGTAAAATTCGAGACCTCAAAAATGCCAAAAGCCGAACTTTTTAGAATCATTCCCGAAGCAATAAACTGGACTCAGCTGCAGTTACAGTCGCTGCTGCCGCAATTTCAAATTACGCCGGAAACTACGAGAGTGCTCACAGAAGTTCTTTCCAGCCGAAAGATTCGTGAAAACCTCGCGCGTCTCCGCAAAAATCCAGTTGCGTGGCAAACCGCCGAAACTTTAATTTTGGCTGAATTCTCGCGAATTATGATTCAAAAACTGTTTTGAATCTACAACTCTAGTTTTCGTTTTCCTCCTGATTTTTGTGATTCGGCATCGATTAAAACATCAAATTTTTTAAATGTTTTTGTAATCTCTCTAAAACCAAATCTAAAATCGGTTATTACTTCAGTCCACTTACTAATCCACTTTTTATTCCACACAGTTGCCGTACCCTTATCTTCATCGATAATACGAATCTGTTGGCTGGTTGGACATTCTTTATGTTTCCTCTCCAAAGTTTCGAGCAAATTCCATAATTTTTGAAATTTTTGAAAATCTTGTTTAGGGATAGATTTTAAATCAACACTCTTCTTAAATTCCTCAAAAAGCCTAAGCCCTACTTCTAAATAAATATAATCAGGGATAGCCGAAATCCACTCGTATTTTTCGAAATACCGAAGTTCATCTAAAACACATTTAACAAATTTTTTCGTCGGGTCATTGATTTTGACAACCTCTTCTCTCGTTTGTTCTCGTATTCCTCCCTTAGAAAGAACGTCTATTTTCCCATGGGGAGCGTCTTTTTTTCGCAAAATTGGAGTTATAATAAATGGGGTTTAAAAAATAAGGTTTAATTAAAACCTTTCTTGAGTTCTGTGTCAAGTCCCAGCTGAATATTTTTATTTATTTAAAAATACCGCGGTTCATCGCTCCAAACTTTTCAACCCTTCCGCGTCTGATTAAATATTTCGCACTAATCCACACGTCTCTGCAACCTTTTCATAATCGGAAGATTCTAAAAAATCACCTGCCGATACTCTTCAAAGTCTCTGCTCCAGACTGAATATCTTTCACAAAACCGCCCACCCATTGAAAAAATTCTCCTACCACCGGAATATTACCGAGAATCTGCACGAGCACATAAACTGCAACCGCGAGCACCACGGTGGCTCCGATGACAAAACCGAGACCACGAAAGATGCCAGCGAGGAAATTGCTCCAAATAATCCGCCACGGCGAGCGCAGATAACGCGCGAAATCATCCATCCCCGACTGCCCCACTTTTTCGGCAACTCGTCGCTCGTTTAATCCTTCTTTCTTTTTCGCGTAAATATTTTCAATTTTTTCGATCATCACGAAGAATTTTAGCAAATTTCATTTGAGATCTTCGTAAGTCCCGCAAAATTTGTATTAAGCCCCAGTCTGCAAGACAGTTAGATAATATTTAAACGGAGGCATATTTCCACAACTCGAATGCAACCGTAAAAAGTTGTAACGATGCTGCCATTTCTGCATTTCCAGTAGAAGTTTTTGGTTATCGAGGGAGGGTAAATCGAGCAAGCGGTAAAATTCTTCCTCGTCGGTCCGGTGGCTGCGCTCGACGAAACAATTGTGG
>JAHISY010000045.1 GCA_018817365.1 Patescibacteria group bacterium
CGTAATCATAAAAATCAGCGTAATCAGTGGTTCAGACAATAAGAATTTCAGCAGGCAATAATAAAACCGTAGAAACGAGGAGTAGGGACGAGGCATGCCTCGTCCCTACAAAAACATCCACTTTCCAATTTCCACCTTCCACCTTCCACTTTCCAATTTCAACTTTCCAATTTCCAATTTCCACCTTCCACTTTCCACTTTCAACTTTCCAATCCCTTCCTTGCTGTTGCCAACAGCAAACCATAAAATCACGATGTGAAAGCTTTTTTCAATTCTGCTTCCGATAAAACAGTCGGTGGAATTCTCCATGACCTCAAAGCCACCGGCGAAATTCTTCGCGCCGCGCGAAGCAAAAAAGACGTACTCGATTTTACGATTCGGATTTTTTTGCGGCTCGGCTTTGACCGAGTTCGGATTTGGCTGGTGGATGAAGAAAATGAAATTTATTATGGAGCCAAATGCAGCTACATGCCCGACAAAAAATTTCAGCAAGCCCGCACTTCTTTGAGAGGCGAGGTGCTGCCGAAAAATTACGTGCGCTATATGAAAAAGAAAAAGCCGTATCTCAATACGACCACGCCGCTTTTAAAAAAATTTTTCGGCGACTACAAGCTGCCTTACACTGTCGGGTTTCCCATGCTTTCCGGGAAACAGCTTTTGGGTGTGGTTTCCGTGGACAACTCGATTTCTTTGAGAGAAATCAACCTCAAAGAAACAGAAACGAAAATTATGCCATTCGTGAATCACATCGCTCTAGTGCTCAATCGCGTCATTGCCGATGAAAAAATAAAAGAAGCCAACCGCAACCTCAAAAAGAAAATCACCGAGGCCACAGCTGAATTGCAAGAAAGGAATGTCGAGCTCGAATATCTCGCCAATCACGACGAAGTGAGCAGTCTGCCCAACCGCCGGTATTTCGAGAAGCATTTGGAAAAAGAGTTTGCGAAAGCGAGCGAAAAACGGAACCTCGCGTTCGCAATGCTCGACATCGATTTTCTCAAACACGTGAATGATAGCAAGGGTCACGAAGCCGGCGATCGGTTAATCGCGGATATCGGAAAAACGCTCGGCGAAAACGAACAAATCCATTTTGCTTCACGGTTTGCGGGGGACGAATTTACTTTTTTATTAATTGGAAAATCGAAAATTCAAAAGCAACTAATCCTCACAAATATTCTCCGTAAAATCAAAAAGGTCACCGGTCACACCGTCAGCATTGGCTGCGCCACTGCTCCCAATCCTGAAATTAAATCGTTGATCGATTTTATGCGGATTGCCGACGACGCGCTTTATCATGCGAAACACACCGGTCGCAACCGTTTCGTTTGCGCGGGCGAAAAAGGAGAAAGCATCGCCCCGCTCACCGAACGTCGAATGGATTTACAAAAAATCGAGGAGCAAGGCACCTTCGCGATTGATTACATCCGACAGCTCGCCGCGATCAATAAAATCGCGGAACACCTCCGCACCGCCGCCAGCGAAGAAACCGCTCTCAAAAAAATTATCGGTATTTTACAAAAAGAGCTTGAGTTCAAAAAAACAATCATCCTTTTGAAAGAAGAAAATGGCGATTTCAGCTTCACCGCCAACCCCCCTCTGCTTGCCAAAAAAATTAGCAAATCTAAAAAGTTTGTCCGGCTGAACCGCCAACTCGAACGCGCGATGCAGACCCGTCGAGTCCTCAATCTCGACAAACGTCCAGCTTCGCAGAAAATTTTGGAAGCATTTAACATCCAAAACGCGCTGCTAATCCCGCTCATCGGTCGGCAGCATGTCATCGGAATAATTGTGGCTGAATGCGAACAAAATCGAACTTTTCGAAAAAGCGATCTTGATTTTTTCCTCACGCTCGGCGATCAGATCGAAAGCGGAATCGTAAAAGCGCGAGCAATCAAAAAAATCGAAAATTTCAATCGAAAGCTAAAAAAAGAAGTGGCGACAGCCACCGAGAAATTACGCGGTTATTCGCATTCTCTCGAGAAGCAGATCAAAGACAATCGCGAACTTCGCGCGAAAGAGCAGCGCATTCATTTCGAATTGATTTCCGCACTCGTCACCAGCCTCGAAGAAAAAGATATTTACACCCGCGGACATTCGGTGCGGGTGGCCAGTTACGCGGTGAAATTGGGAAGGCAAGTCGGGATGAATGAAGAGCAGCTAACGAATTTGAGATATGCGGGACTATTGCATGACGTGGGAAAAGTGGCAACCGACCAAAGCATTCTCCACAAACTCACCGCTCTCACTGAGAGCGAAGCGAAAGAACTGGAAAAACATCCGATCATCGGGGAAAAAATTGTTTCTTCGGTGCGCTTTTTGAAATTAACCGCTCTGGCAATCCGCCACCACCACGAACGGTGGGACGGCGCCGGCTACCCTGATGGAAAAAAGGGGAAGCGCATTCCGTTCGAAGCGCGCATTCTCGCGATCGCCGACTCTTACGACGCGATGGTAACTCGCCGAAGTTACGGTTATCAAATGAGCCGCGCAGAAGCGATGCGCGAACTCAAATCCGGCAGCGGCAAACAATTCGATCCGGAGCTCACAAAAGTTTTTGTGAAACTTTTGAAGCAGGGGAAAATCCGCACTCCGCAATCTAAAATTCCGAAAAAATAATAAACGATGCCTGCCTTTCTTTTTTTCGGCGAAAACAACTACCTCCTCCGCGCGGAGATACGAGAGCTTGTGGAGAAATTCAAAAAAAATGAGGGCGATCTCAACCTCATGATTTTGGACGCGCAGGAAACGGAAGAGGGTGAAATTATTTCCGCAAGCGAAACCCCTCCGTTTTTGGGAAAGGCGAGATTGGTGGTGGTCCGAGATTTTGATTTCAAAAAATCCGCGGATGCTCTCGCGAAACTTATTGAAAATCTGCCCGAATACTGCACTCTCGTTTTCACCGCGAAGAAACCGGATGCGCGCACGAAACTTTTTAAGACTTTCAAAAAATTCGGCAAGACAAAAGAATTCCCGCTGCCAAAACCCGCGGAATTCAAAAAGTGGCTCACGGATGAAATCGCGAAACAAAACCTAAAATTCGAACCAGCGGCGGCGGAATTGCTCGCGACTTTCACGCTCGGCGACTGCGGAGCGGCGGTGAATGAAATTGCGAAGCTCAAAACTTTCGCAGATGGGCAGAAAATCACGCGGGCGGATGTCGAGCTGCTCACGCATCCGAATTTGCACACTTCCGTTTTTCGCCTCACGGACGCGATCGGCGAACGGCGAATCGGAAACGCACTCGCGGATTTGCAGGACATCGTGAACCGCGGAGAAAATTTGATTCAAATTTTTTTCAAAATCACGTGGCAATTTCGCAACTTGTTGAATTTGAAGTCGCTCGCGAACCGCAATCTTCCGCCTTTCGAAATCGCGCGCGAACTAAAGCTCCACCCCTTCGTGGTGCAGAATTCGCTGAGACAGGTGAGAAATTTTTCGGAAGCGGAGCTGCTCGCGGCCCATTCGCAGTTGCTGAAAATTGATGTTGGACTGAAAACAGGAAAGCTGAATTATTCCTCGTCGAATCCGGCGGAATTCGCGCTCGCGCTCGAAAAGTTTATCGTGAGTTTTGGTTGACGAAAAGTTCTTTTATTTTTAAAATATTCCCATGCAACTCGGCATTTTTTACTCGCACCCGCGGATGGAGGAAAAAGCGCTTTTCGCTGCGGCGGAAAACGATCCGCAAATCGCGCTTGTCAAAATTCGAGATTCGGAAATCGAACTGGATTTGCACGAGGATTCGCAGCTGCTCAAATGCGATGCTGTTTTATTGCGAAGCGTGAGCCACACGAAAAATTTTTATTTGGCAAAATTTCTCGAAGCGCGAGGCGTGCGAACTGTGAACGATTTCGAAACAATCGCGACCTGCGGAGATAAATTTTTGACTTCGATCCGTCTCGCGGAGAAAAAAGTTCCGACGCCGAAAACCAAAGTTTGCTTCGACACGGATGCTGCGCTGCAAACAATCGAGAAGTGGGGCTATCCAGTAGTGATGAAACCGGTGGTGGGAAGCTGGGGACGGCTGCTGAGCAAAATCGATAATCGGGATGCGGCGGAAACAATTCTCGAACATAAAAAAGTTTTGGGTGGCATCACGCATTCACAGATTTTTTACATTCAGGAATTCATCGAGAAAAAATCTGGCAGCGACATCCGAGCCGTGGTAATTGGAGATGAAGTCGTGGCGGCGATACGGAGAAAGTCGGAGCATTGGATTACAAATACCGCCCGCGGCGCGGCGGTCGAGCCGTTCGAGATTGACGCGGAATTTGAGAAATTAGTTTTGGCTGCCGCAAAAGCGGTAAGTGAAAAACCGGCGCTACTCGGAGTGGATTTGGTAGAAACGAATGAGGGACTAAAAGTAGTGGAAGTAAATTCGGGAGTGGAGTTTCACGGTTTGATGGAAGCGAGCGAGGTGGATGTTCCGGGGAAGATTATTGAGTTTTGTAGGAAGGTGGTGGGATGATACCGAGTAAATTTGTTTTCCGAAATTGTTTTGAATATTGATTACGGTTTCAGTGAAAATCAGTGTTCAGTGTGCTCAGTTTAATCACGTGTGCTTCAGCGGTTCAGACAATTTAATCAGGTGAATCAGGGTTCGAACAAAGTAGAAACCGCGTGCTGAAACTTTTTGTCTTGAACTCGGATTACGCTGATTATTATGATTACGCAGATTACCACCTGCCTAAATCACCACCCTGCAATATTTTCGAGCCAAGCTCAAAGAAAAGAATCCGAGAAATCTGGTGAATCCGATGAATCCGAGTTCCAGACTTTCAGCGGTTCAGACAATTTAGTCAGGTGAATTAAGGTTCAGACTTCACAATTCAGACGATTGGGTGTGGGGTTGGGGTTATTTTTTCAATCATTTTCAATTCTCTTTCGTGATCTTCCCGAATTTCTTTTAGGCGATATAGCTCAAATCTTTGTAAATATTCAACTACACATTTTGTGTGCCGTTTAACATTATCATTCGTCTTAATACGACACATCAAATCGTGATTTAATTTGTGCGAAAGTAAATTTAAAATTTTTTCTACCAGATGGAAAAGTGTTTCGATCTCGCAGACGGAAAGCGGAATTTTTTCTTTTTTAATTTGGTCGTGCGCTAAGTCCTGATTGCGGAATTTTTTAAGCCTCCAAATTGAACTTTCTTTCTCGATTCGTTTTTCTTTTATATTTAACCCATTTTTAAGCAATAACCTTTCGCACTCTCTCAAATCTTTATTTTGAATGCCCTCATAATTTTTTACTAAATTTCCTAAATGCTCTCTTTCAGAATTAAATTCTTTAAATTCTTTGACTGTTAATTTTTCTAAATTGATTCGAGCAAATTTTTTAATTTCTATAATTGAAAGTGCTCTTTCATCAAAATCAAAAAACTTGAAAAGTTCTATCGCAAAGATTCTGCGGTGTGACTCCGCTGTTGGACCAAAAAAACTATTAAATCTATTCATGGTTTTCACATTTTTTTCTGCTTGCTTCTTTTTAATTTTGTTTGGAGCACGCATTTCTCGTAATGCTTCCCAAATTTGAAAATGTGAATAAGCTAAAAACAACCGATTGCGCAATCTTTCTAAAAATTCCTGCAATTTTGAAAATTCGTTTTTCATTTTAAATAAATTAAAAATCTTTTACCCTCCACTTCGCCTCGCATTGTCTGAAAAATTATTCTGAAGGCATCATTCGATAAACCAACTCTGCCATATCTTCACGCGTAAGTTGTTTATCATCACTATTAAATGTGCCTAAATAATAATCATTACTTTGAGCGTATTCCGTGAACGGCGCATACCAGGCTTCCTCGCTATTCGCTTCACGAGTTTGAATCCCGAAAGCTTTGAGAGTTATTTTAAGTGCTTCGGCTACATTGATTGGTTGTTCAGGCTTGAAACTACCATCACTGTAACCATCCACTATGCCAAAACCTTTAGCGACACAAGCGTAGTTTTTATACCAAGCATCGTTAGGAACATCAGAAAAACCACCATCTGTGCACTGCTCTAAGATGGTATCTCCCTCAAATTTTGCACCAATTACAATTTTAATAAACTCAGCACGATTGATTTGATCGAATGGTTTGAAAGTTCCATCTGAATAGCCATTAACAACACCTTTGTCTTTTAGTTGAAGAATGGAGTTTCTGAATTGCGATTTATTCGCATCCACCTCAAAAGCCGATTGGCAACGCCCTCCATCATAAACATAACCCTCGTTACATGTAGTCTCGTTATTTGATGGTTTTGGTATACATTTAAGCCTCGCTGTCGAATCCCAAATATAATTCGGAATACACTCGCAACCAGAACCACTAGGTGTAGGTTGGGCATTGTCAGGACAAGCAGAGCTATCCGTATAATCTGTTTTTTCAGTCGTAGAAACCTCTTTCACACATTGAACAGTGATTACATCATAAATATAGCCATCTTTACAAAGACAGCCTCCAGTCCCATCTGGATAAGAATTTATACCGCGTGTTTCTTGGC
This sequence comes from Patescibacteria group bacterium, assembly GCA_018817365.1. Classification (GTDB taxonomy): domain Bacteria; phylum Patescibacteriota; class Gracilibacteria; order JAHISY01; family JAHISY01; genus JAHISY01. Next base: position 6,486 of record JAHISY010000045.1, read on the forward strand.
ATAGGTTTATCGGAGTTAGGTTTGTCGGAGTTACGCATTTACTTCTATTTTTATTCCATATATAACCAGCCTTACAACTGCAACCTAAATTTCCATTGGCATCTTTGACACCACCCCAATTAACATTCGTCCCATAGCGGTCTTGGCAAACTTGATCATTTGTTTTTGGAGAAACAGGCGTTTGAGGAGTATAAGGGATGCACTCTGCGCGCATTCTGTTTATCATTCTCATCATTGTATCAGGAGACAAGCCCATATTTTGTAGCATTTCAGGATATCCCTGCATATATTCAGGAGAACAGGGCATGCTCGGAGTTGTCCTTTGTGTTTCCATTTCATATTGAAGATTATATTCAAGATTTTTTAACTTATTTTCAAATTCTCGTTCTAAATTTTTTTGATTCTGCTCTAGTTGCCATTCCAGCTCCCATTGATTCATGGGATCTAAGCCTGGAATTGAATCTAAACTGTAATCATAATAGTAGGCATTTACAAAGTTTGAGAACAAAGAACAAGTCCAAACGATAATCAGTCCCAATGCATAGAACATTATTGATTGACCTCGTGTTATTCTGTAAAGATTCATTTTCATAGAGATTAAAAAGTGGGACTACCTCACTGGCACCCATTTCATCCACTTCTTGCGAAGCGACTCAATGGCAGGAGATAGCCCCGCTCTTATATGAGTCGCCGTGCGAAATTTACATTCGCAGTAGCTGGATGAAATTAGGGTGCGTCGGTATTTTCACAATACATTGAAAATAATGCAAATCCGATGAATCGAAATTCAAACAAATTGTCTTGAACCCCGATTTCCCTGATTAAATGATTACCCTGATTGCGTAGAAAGAAACCGCGTACTGAAAATTAAGAATCGCAGGCAGGAAAAATCATGCCAATCCGTCAATCAGGCGAATCATCGAAGATCCTGAGCTGGTCGAATAGATGATTCAAACGATATCGGATTCGGAGAATTTAGTTTTCCAAAGTATCAGGATTTCTAAGTCCTTTTTTCTCATCGGTTTGGATCTTTCGCCCCACTTTTTTGATGTCTTCTTCCGGCGGCAGATTCTCCGGTCGAATCCCTCTTTCCAAGAGTGTTTTTCTCACGGTTTTATTATTGATCACATGTTCAGATGAAATTTCTCGTTCGGTTTTCATCTGCTTTTCTTTGGCATTAAAAATAGTAATCTCGGTTGCAAAATCTTTAGCTTTCAAAATGATTGTTGGGGCAAAGTCTGCTAAAGCTCTTTCTTTAGGGACTTTCCATTTGTTTTTGATTGCCCGCGTGGAATGGGCAAACAACGCTTGATCTCCTTTGCTGCGGATAAGGGCAAAATTTTGTCCTCCTCTTGTTTGTTCAAAAATAACCTCGGAAAGTTCTTTTTCTGTTCCGGCAAGTTTTTTTCTTGCCGAAAGTCTTTCGGATTCCAAAAGTCTTTGTTCGATGATTTCGAGCTTGCGGGTTTGGACGGCAAAATAGGTTTGAGCAAAAGCGATTTCCTTTTTTCGCGGATCTCCGTTTTGAGCGATGAGGTAGCATGCATAGCGAGTGAGCATCATGTCTGGCACATCTCTCTGGCTTCCTGAACCAAGATCGACCATTTTGTTGGCGTCAACGAAATGGTCATGAATTTTGTGTCTTGATGTTTCACAGGCGATTTTGGCTTTGTTTATGGTTTGCAAAAAATTCCTCCAGTCTGTGTAGCCGAGTAGATGTTGGAGGTCGCGAGCCAGCCAAAATTCTACGCTGCCTGTTTCGGTGGTTTTGGCGTAAGATTCGAAGTTTTTGGCGAGAGAGTAGATGAGTTCTTTTTGCATGGGACTTAGTTATCGAAAAGTTCTTCGATGTCGAGCTCGGAGAGTACCCAGAGCCTGATTTTCTTTAATTAGAGATTACTTGATTTTTCCTTTTTTTTAAAACAGCTTTGTTCGCCCGCGCAAAACACCCACCCGCTCTAGAAATCCATTCCAACCTCAAACATTTTGCTAAAATCCCCGCATGCCACTCGAAGCAATCATCGGACTCGAAATTCACGCGCAAATCGCGACGAAAACGAAAATGTTTTGAACCCTGATTTTCATGATTAAATGATTACCCTGATTGCGTAGAAAGAAACCGCGTGCTGAAAATTTAGAATGCGCAGACAGGAAAGAATCATGTTAATCCAGTAATCAAGTAAATCATGATTCAGACAATGTCGGATTCGGAGATTTTGGTCATGATTAGGATTTTATTTGGCTTCACAGCCACGATTTAATAAAATGTAGCCACAAAATAATTAAACCGAAATGACCAAAAAGACCACCCACACCATCGCTTTCGGCGGCAAGCAATTCAGTTATTCGCTCACCGCAAACGACGACTGCTCGACGCGCTTGATTTGTCGCGAGGCTCGCCTCGATCAAAATTTTCTCAACGAAGATATCGCCGAGACGATTCAACTTTTGCCCGAGCACATCCGGCACGCGCGCAAATTCGTGGCGAAACACGACCTCACGATTCGTTTTCGAGTCAGTCTCGAAGAGAAAACCAGAATCGCAAAAAATTCGAAAAAGGCTGGCTTCGCGGATGTTTCCAAATTTGTGCGTGATCGCGCACTAACTTCCGCGCGATAAAAAATTTAAGTCAGCTTAAAATTTAGCAGTAAAGCTTTTTTGCTAAAATCCCCGCATGCCGCTCGAAGCAATCATCGGTCTCGAAATTCACGCGCAAGTCGCGACGAAAACGAAAATGTTTTGTGGCTGCGACAACGATGCCTTCGGCGCCGAACCGAATTCGCGGATTTGCCCCGTGTGCACCGGTCATCCTGGAGTACTCCCCGCGCCGAACCGAAAGGCGATCGAGCTCGGCGTGAAATCCGCGCTCACTCTCGGTTGCGAGATTCCCGAGCATTCGAAATTTGATCGGAAAAATTATTTTTATCCCGACCTGCCGTACGGGTTTCAAATTTCACAATTCGACGAGCCGATTTCAGTGAACGGAAAAGTCGAGATTCGTTTGAACGGCGCGAAAAAAGAAATCGGCATCACTCGCCTCCACCTCGAGAACGATGCGGGGAAACTCACCCACGTGGGAAATTTTTCACTCTGCGATTACAACCGCGCCGGCACTCCGTTGATGGAAATCGTGAGCGAACCCGATTTGCGCAGCGCGGAGGAGGCAAAAATTTATGCGGAGGAAATTCAGAAAATTTTGCAATTTGTCGGCAGTTCAAATGCCGACCTTTTCAAAGGCGAGATGCGTTTCGACGCGAGCGTGAGTTTGCGTGAGGTTGGGAAAGAAAAATTGAATGCGCGCGCGGAAATCAAAAATTTGAATTCTTTCAAAGCGCTCGAAAGCGCAATCGCGTTTGAGATTGAGCGGCAGCGAAAATTGTGGGCAGAAGAAAAAATTCCGGAAAAAGATACCACGGTCGGCTGGGACGATGAGAAGGGTGAAACTTATCTGATGCGCGAGAAGGAATCCGCGAGCGATTACCGCTACTTCCCCGAACCCGATATTCCGCCACTCAAGCTTCCGCAAAAACAAATCGAGGAATGGCGAAAAGACTTGCCGGAATTGCCGCTCGCGAAACGAGAACGCTTCGTCAAACAGTTTGGAATCACGGACGACGACGCGCGTAATTTGACCGAGTCGAGAAATTTGGCAGATTATTTTGAGAAGGTGGTAGAAATTTCAAGAGATGCGAAAAAATCGGCGGCGTGGATTTTGTCGGAACTTTTGGCGCGAATGAAGGAGGACGAGCTGAAAATTGAGGAGCAAAAAATTTCCGCGGAAAACCTCGGCAATTTGGTAAAAAAAATCGCAAGCGGAGAAATCTCGGGGAAAATCGGAAAAGAAATTTTTCCCGCAATGTGGGAGCGCGGCGAAGCGGTGGAGGAAATTATTGAAGCAAAAGACTTGAAACAAATTTCCGACTCAGGCGAGATTGAGAAATTCGTGGAAGAAGCGATTGCGGCGAACGCGGAAACCGTGGCGGATTTTCGAAACGGAAAGGAACGAGCTTTGGGAAGAATCGTCGGCGAAGTGATGAAGTTATCGAAAGGTCAGGCGAATCCCGCGATGGTGAATGCGTTGCTGCGAAAAAAATTGAGTGAATAATTTGCGCTTATAAAATCTTTGAGCTAAATTTGTGTACGATACAGTGTTAAAAATATCCGAACATGATTCTCGTCGTGTGCCATTAAAAAACATTTTCCAACATCTAATATCCAACTTCTAATTTCCAAACATGTTTGAAACTTCCAAAGATATCTTGAATATCGTGCTCGCAGTCGGCTTCGGACTGATTGCGATTTTTCTTTCGATTACGCTTTTTTACGCAATTTTCGTATTGCGGGATTTGGGCGAAACTACCAAAGCGATAAAAAAAGTCGCGAAGCAAGCCAACAGCATGATTATCCAACCGGCGAAATTTATGAGCTTCCTCTTCGAAAAAGCGAGAACCATCGCCGAAATCGTAGAAAAAAATGTCGTGAAAAAAACGCGGAAAAAATAACTCCACTCTTTTAATCGTGAAGCTTAAAAAAACTCGCGAAAGGCTGTGAGGATTTTTTGCCAGTCGGAAATTGCGAGATCTTCCGCGCGAAGATTCGAATCCACTTCCGCCTTTTCGAGAATTTCATGCGCAACCTCTTTGGGAAACGGCAATCCGCTCGCGAAACTCCCGCGGATTTTTTTGCGGGGAGAGTGAAACCCGGCATGCACGATTTTGAAAAAATCGGGAATGTCCGCGCGCGCGATCACCGGATTTTTATTGAGAGAAATTTTGAGAATAGCAGAATTCACTTTTGGCGGCGGGAGAAAACTTTCGGGTTTTACGATTGCGACGATTTCCGGGCGGGCGAAAATTCGAACTTCGAGCGCCAGCACGGAAAGCTTTTTTGAATCGCAAATTTTTTCAGCAACCTCTTTTTGGACAAGCAGAACCGCGAGCTGCGGAGGATTGGAACTTTCGGTAAAAAACTTCCGCAAAATCGGAGAAGTGAGATAGTACGGAATGTTGGCGACAAGTTTGTAGTTGCTTGAAGGAAGCGTGAATTTTCGAACGTCAATATTTTTCAATTCGATATTTTTATATTTTTTCAAATTTTCCTGAAGCGCCGGAAAAATATTTCGGTCAAATTCAAGCGCGCTTACTTTTTTTACGCGCGTTGAAAGTTCGCGAGTGAGCGCTCCCAGCCCCGCGCCAATCTCGACAACCTCATCGGAATTTTTTAATTCTCCCGTCGCTACAATTTTCGCGAGAACTTCCGAATCCACGAGAAAATTCTGACCGAGCGCGCGGGAAGGTTTGAGATTATTTTTGCGGAGAAAATCTTCGAGTTCGAGACGATCGGCGATTTTCATTTTTCGATTCGAATCAATTTGAGCGGATCTCCCGCTCCCGAAATAATCTCGATATTTTCTCTCGGAACTTTAAATTCCGCCGCAAGAAAGGCAATCAACTCTTTATTAGCTTTTCCTTTTTCGGGAACCGCCGCCACGCGAATTTTTAAAGTTTCTTCGTCGAGAAATCCCACGATTGCATTTTCCACCGAACGAGGAATAACTTTCACGCGAAGAACAATCCTTCCCGATTTTTCAAATTCCTCAAAAAGCTGATTCAAAGTTGGCATCGCGGAAAGATTAACCCACTTCCGCCGAAATTTATACCGCTTCGCAATAGAAACATTACAGTCTGTTTTTTTATAAATTAATTTTATTACTAATCTAATCTTTTTAAACACCGATGCTACGTGGCATTAATAGCTTTTTTATTGCGAATTGGTATTAAAAACTATTTTTTGGTCCGCTTCATCCTCCACTCGCGGATTTTGGAATGATCGCCCGCGAGCAGAACTTTCGGAACCTTCATTCCGTGAAAAATTTCCGGTCGAGTGAAGTGGGGGTATTCTTTTTTGCGGTTCAGCCGAATTGAAAAACTTTCTTCCTCAATACTTTCATTTTTACCGACCACCCCCGGAATCAACCGAGAAACCGCATCGGTGAAAACCAACGCCGGTAGTTCGCCGCCGGTAAGCACGAAGTCGCCGATTGAAATTTCGTGGGAAACTTCGGAATCGATAAAACGTTGATCGACGCCTTCATAATGCCCGCAGACGAGAATCAGTCGATCGTATTTTTCGGCAAATTCTTCCGCCATTTTTTGGTGGAATTTTTTCCCGCAAGGGGTGAAATAAATCACGGGAATCTTTTTTTTGGAACGCCCCCGAATTTTTTTGATCGAATCGAAAAGCGGCTGGCACGCCAGCACCATCCCCGCCCCCCCGCCGAACGGTCGGTCGTCAACTTTTCGCCATTTATTTTTGGCAAAATCGCGAAGCTGGTGGAGTTTGATTTTAATTTTTTTGAGCCGAATCGCGCGCGCGAGAATGCTCGAACTCAAAACAGATTCAAATGATTCCGGGAAAATCGTGATGATGTCGAAGCGCAGCATTGCGGAAATTTTTAAAGAATACCCACAAAAATTCTCTCATAAATTGCCAGAGAGAGAAAATACCGAATTTTAAAAAATAGTTCGGGACGAGCTATTTCAAATCTTGAATTTCCTCTCCTGAACACAACCGAGACTCCTTTTCTAAATAACCGCCCAAAACTTTACAATTCTCCAAACTTTGAACTTTTAATTCCAAACATTCCAACCGATATCTTTTTTGTGTTAAATAATCATTTATTTCACAAAAAAGTTTCCCTAAAATAGCACCAAGCACCGCGCTTGTGATCACAACAAGTAGGATACATTGCAACGGTTTGCGGTCATAAAAAGAGTTCAATGGATGTAATCACAAGAGTTACCTGCCTTCATCGGACCTGTTATTTTATTAATAGAACAGACTGCACCGACAAAATAAAAAGAGAGAATAAAAATAATTAGCGCAAAAATACCGACAGTAATTTTCTGTCTTCTGTTCATTTTCGAGCGTGCTTGAGATGATTTTCATTATACCAAGTGTAGTAAACTTCACTTCTTTTGCTGTCGACCAAATCCTCGGGGGTAACCCAATAACCCGAACTTATTTTCTTAATAATCGGTTTGGTAAGTATGTCTCCGGCTTCAAGATAACTTTCTAAATACATATCGGTAATCGAAAGTGAATAAGCTTTGAAGATTAGTTTCGAGCAATACCATCCTTCTGTATTCCATTTCGAAGAAAGTCCGTTGAAAGATTCACCGATTTGAGCACGCGCATATTTAATAGCGCGCTTGCGAGCTTCTTCTTCCGTAATCTTTTTCTTTAAAGTTCGTGGCTTCAGCCAGTGATCTTTTTCGCGAATCGGATCAGGGAAAATCGGTCTCAGCCACTTCATCTTAATTAACTTGTCGGTAAGCCAATTATTTCCGTTTTCGCGAGGCTTTTGAAATTCATACTCCACTACTCCTTCTTTTTTATCTTTTCTAATCGGAATCCCGCTAACTTCAATGATTTTTAAAGGACGCAAATTTGAAATCAACGCAGCATGATCCCAATCCTCATCCACAGCATACCACTCATCAGCCCATTGCGAACTCGTATATCTCGCTACGATGAAATCCCCCACCTTCACTCCTGCGGGAATATCAGGGATAGCGCTGATTGTTTTTGTAATTTGTGGTTTGAATGCAGCCATCAAAAAAATTTTAAGACTCGCGCGAAACTTTTTAAGCGCGATCAAAAACTATTTCTTCATCTTCTTCCGAATAAACGCCGGCACTTCCAAATCATCCTCCATCGAAATCGAAGCTGACGGAGCAGCGCCGAATGAACGCGCCGCCACATTTCGTTTCGCCTGCGCTGATGCTGCCGACTTTTCGTCGAAACCGGTAGCGATCACAGTAATTTTAATTTCGCCGGTGTAGCTGTCGTCGATTACCGCGCCAAAAATGATGTTTGCATCCGGATCGGCCGCCGCAGTGATGACCTTCGCCGCCTCATCGACTTCGAACATCGAGAGATCGTTGCCGCCGGTGACATTGAAGAGCAGACCTTTCGCTCCATCGATTTGTTGCTCGAGCAGTGGCGAGTCAATCGCCGCCCGCGCCGCTTCGACCGCGCGATTTTCGCCGGTGCCATAGCCGATGCCCATCAAAGCCGAGCCGGCATTTTGCATTATATTTTTCACATCCGCGAAATCCACGTTAATCATCCCGTGGACAGTGATCAAGTCCGAAATGCCTTGAACCCCCTGCCGGAGAACATCATCAACGACAGTGAACGCATCGTGAATCGGCGTTTTTTTGTCGATGATTGAAAGAATCTTGTCATTCGGAATCGTGATGAGAGTATCCACTTTTGTTTTTAAGTCATCAATCCCGGCGATTGCGCGTTCGCTGCGTTTCTGCCCCTCGAAAGCGAATGGTTTCGTGACTACCGCTACGGTAAGCGCGCCAGCCTCTTTCGCCATCTCAGCAATCACGGGAGCCGCGCCAGTGCCAGTGCCGCCGCCCATTCCGCAGGTAATGAAAACCATATCGGTATTGTCGAAGTGCGAGCGAATTTCCTCGGAAGATTCCTCTGCCGCCTTCTTCCCAATATTTTGATCCGAACCCGCTCCCAATCCGCGGGTCGTGCCTTTGCCAATGTTAATTTTCGTGGCGGCATTATTATGGTAAAGCGCTTGCGCGTCGGTATTTACCGCGATGAAATCCACGCCGGAAACTTGCGCTTTGATCATTCGATTCAACGCGTTGCTGCCCGAACCGCCGATGCCGATTACTTTGATCCTTGCGATGGGCGAGATTCCGGGATTCACTTCTTGCGCGGTAGAATCATCTTTCTTGGAACCGCCGGCAAAGAGATTTTTGAGACTGTCTGAAGACATTTTAAAGGGGTTAAGGATTGAATTATAAATTAATTTTTTTGTTCAGGGAATTTTTGTTGAACAATTTTTTAATTCTTCATTTATTTAATTTTGGAAAGGATTTCTTCGATCTGCATTTTGAGTTTCGGCAAATCGTTTTGGTAAGTTTCCCAAATTTTTTCCGCGTCAATTCTCGAGTAATCGTGAATCAAAAAATTCCGCATTGAAATAATATCCCGCCAAACAACTTGCGGTTTTTTTCTTTCAGCTCTTCGGAAATCCTGTTGGCAGCCTCGCCGATATTTGCCAATCTAAATTCCACCGCATTTTGCGTTTTTTCGTCTTTCTCAAAATCCGCGAATAAAACTCCAGCAAAAAAACTCTCGATTTTTTCAATCGATTCTAAAATATCTCGTAAATAAATTGAATTATCTTTCATAAATTTTTTGAGCAGAAGAAAGTATTTTTTCTTTCAAAAATGGGTGAATTGATTTCGGCGTGAGCAAATCAACTTTTTTTTGAAATTCATCTTCGAATGAGTTTTTCAATCCAGCGAGAGAAAAAAGTCCCACCGGCTTTTCGAATTCAACGATCAAATCAATATCGCTTTCTTCATTTGCCTCCCCGCGCGCGACGGAACCGAACACTGAAACTGATTTTATGTTTCGAGCAAAACGTTGCTGCGCGACTACTTTTTCAACGGTTTTTTTGATCACAGAGAGGTCTAGCATTTTGGAAATTAAGGAAGCAGTTTTTGAAAAAAATTTTTCACGCCACTGAAGGCCTTGCCGAAATCCACGCTTGCCACGGAATAGCTTCGCGTCGGTCCTTTCGCTCCGAAAAGAACGAGTCCGACCGCAGTGGCGTACGCCGGATCGTCAATTTTATCGATTATGCCATCCACCCCCGCCGGAAAACCGATTTGAACTGGAAGTGAGAGCGTTTCGCGAGCGAGCTCGATTAATTCGGGAATTTTGGAGCCGCCGCCGCTGATCACCGCCCCTGCGGGCAGCTGACCGTCGCGATCGACTAAAGCCAATTTTTCATTCACCATCGTGAGAATCTCGTGGTACCGCGCGTAGATGATTTCCGCGAGCTGCCGACGATCAATAATTTGCGAGTCGGCTTTCGAAATCGCCGCAAGATCGACTGTTTCGCGCTCGGAAACATCTGCCGGCTTTGCGGTGCCGTATTCGATTTTTAATTTCTCCGCCGCGTCCACGCTCGTCCGCAATCCGATTGCTATGTCGTTCGTGACGGAGTCCCCTCCGACGGGAAGAACGAAAGTCCCGATAACCACCCCTTCTTCATAAATCGAAATACCGGTCGAACTCGCGCCGATATCGATCGCGACCACGCCGAGCTCTTTTTGTCGTTTTGAAAGAACGGCTTCCGCGGCGGCGAGCGATGCAGGAATGAAATCATCGACATCCACCCCTGATTGGTGGACGGCATTTTCCAAATTTTTGAGAGCCGGCGCGAGACCGGTGATGATGTGAGCCTCGACTTCGAGGCGAACTCCTTTCATTCC
>JAHISY010000046.1 GCA_018817365.1 Patescibacteria group bacterium
CAGCCGTTTCAATTCTTCAATTGGCTGGATGATGTCGAGGAGTCCGCCGCATTCGCAAACAACATGGTTTTCATTGATTCCGAATTTCTTTCCGCACGTGATGCAAGAGAGTTTTTGCACGCAGGCATTTTAGCAAGAAAGTTCACGGTCGGTAGTTCACAATTTATCTCATGCAACCTCATTCGCAGTGGTCTTTTTCGTGTTTGGATTTATTCATTTCTTGCCAAAACTTCGCCCATCTTTTGTTTTTGTTTCGCTTAGGTTTCGGAGGATTTTATCGGGAGGACTTCATCACTTTTCACTTCCTCTTCCAAAGCCTCTACTGCTCTCTGTAATCCACTCGCCCAATCCACGCCGAGATCATGCACATCGATTTTCAATTTGTCTCCGCTGATTTGCCACTTCGCATTCTCAAGTAATGCCGACATAATATTGCCCGGCTTCACTTTTTCGCCGAGTGAGAGAATCGCTTCGCGCTTCCGCGGACCGATCCGCCCCACTTTCACTGCCACCACGCCCGCTTTTCGACACGCGAGTTTCAGCCGGATTACTTTGAAGAGATTAGTCACTTCGATTGGCAGATGCCCGAATTCTTCAATGAGTTCGTGTTTTTGTTCATTTAATTCCTCTACCGAATCTACTGAAGAAAGTTTTTGGTACGTCCGGATTTTTTCCTTCGTATCCGAAATATAATTCGTCGGAATGAAAGCCGAGAGCGGCACCTCGAGATTCACATCTTTTTTCACGCCTTCCTTCGTTTCTTCACCCGTCTCCACCTTCTTGCCTGCCTTCAAATCTTCGACAGCTTGATTCAGCATTCGCACGAAATGTGAAACGCCAACGACGTTGATTGCTCCAGACTGGCTGGCTCCGAGGATATCGCCGGCCCCACGGATTTCCAAATCTTTCATCGCGATCTCGAATCCCGCGCCGAGTTCGCTCGCCTCCACGATTGCCCGCAAGCGTTTTTTAGCATCTGTTTTGAGATGCCGCGTATTGTAAAGAAAAAATGCGTATGCCTGCTTGCGGCTCCTGCCGACTCTCCCCCGCAGTTGATAAAGTTGACCGAGTCCGAAATTTTCCGCGTCATTCACGATGAGAGTGTTTGCGTTCGGAAGGTCAATTCCATTCTCGATGATTGCCGACGAGACGAGAACGTCGAACTCTCCATTTTTGAAATCCAAAATCCGATTCTCGAGTTCATCCGCTTTCAACTGACCGTGAGTTACCACGAATTTCGCTTCAGGCACGAGGCTCCGCAATTTATCCGCGATGCCCTCGATCGTTGCCACGCGATTATGCAAGAAATAAACTTGTCCGCCGCGTTGCCGTTCTTTTTCAATCGCTTCCCGAATCAGATGCCACGAAAAATGCCGCACCTCCGTGACGATCGGCAGCCGACCGGGCGGGGGAGTACTGATCGTGGTGATGTCGCGCAATTTATTCAAAGCCATATTCAACGTCCGCGGAATCGGCGTGGCAGTCATTGTCAAAATATCAACTTGCTTCCGCAACTCTTTTAATTTTTCTTTCTGTTTCACGCCGAAACGTTGCTCCTCGTCGATGATTACCAGACCGAGATCTTTGAATTTCACATCCGGTTGCAATAAACGGTGCGTGCCAATCACGATTTGCACGCTGCCATCCGCCAGTCCCGCCAGAATCTTTTTCTGCTGCGCGGGAGTTTTGAATCGGCTCAACATTTCACAACTCACATCGAAACCTTCAAGCCGCTTCGAAAAACTTTTGAAATGTTGATCGGTCAAAATTGTAATCGGCGAGATGAACGCAACTTGCTTCCCGCTCATCGCCGCCTTGAAAGCCGCGCGCATGGCCACTTCCGTTTTGCCGAAACCGACATCACCGCACACCAGCCGATCCATCGGTTTTCCTGCTTCCATATCCTGCTTCACGTCCTGAATCGCGCGCAGCTGACCGGGAGTTTCTTCGTACGGAAAATTCTTTTCAAATTCCGCCTGCTTCCCGCCGTCCAATCCAAATTTCACGCCGACTGCCGCCGCGCGGGCAGCGTACAAATTCAACAATTCTTTTGCCACCTGCTTTGTTTCCGCCGCCACCCGTTTTTGCACGGTCGTCCATTCGCTGCTTCCCAATCTCGTCAATCGCGGCGGCGCGTCACCCGTTCCGATAAAACGGTTCACTTTATCCGCTTGATCAATCGGCACGAAAAGTTTGTCGCCGGCGGCGTAGTCGATCCGCAAATATTCGCGCGTGATCTCATCCACCGTTTTCTGCTCAATTCCCCGAAAAATTCCGATTCCATGGTCGAGGTGGACGACGAAGTCGCCATTCCGCAGGCTCGTGATGAAATCGAGATAAACTTTTTGCTCACTCACGCTTTTTCCGCTCCGCTGAAATCCGAAAATCTCGCGGTCGGTAATCACGGCGATTTTCATTTCCGGATTTTGAAAAGCCTGTGGCGAGAAATCCTCCTCCGCGAGCTCCATGATTTTCACGCTCGTTCCCTCGCCAAAAACAAAATTATATTCCTCCAAAATGCCGACGAGTTCGGCGCGCTGCTTCGTGAGAATCAAAACACTCCAGCCACCCTCTTTTTTTGCTCGCAGATCGTCAATAAGGTCGCGCGGCGTCACGAATTTCAAAATACTCAAAAAACGAAGATGGATAAATTCCACATCTTCTTCGGGGAAGCTCGTGAAAAATATTTTTTTTATCGCCGGATTTTTGGCGAGCCACTCGCTGACCGGCGGCAGTTTTTCCTCGAAAAAGTCCTCGCCGCCATTTCCGTTTTCTTCTCCGATGATTTCATCCGCGATCAAAGTCGTGTCATCTGGCAGAGCGGTGATAAGTTCCACTGTTTCATGTTCACAGTCGATCGGCAAAAGTTTGAGAGTTTGCAGTTTGCAGTTTGCAGTTTGCAGATTCCCTTTTTTAATCTCACGACTCGAAATCGATTCGACATTCTCTCCGTCAAGGTCGATTGCGAAAGCAGAATTCTCGTTCGGCGGAAAGATTGAAATCGTACTTCCCATCGCGCGGTAAGTTCCCGCCGCGAGCTCGTCCGCGCTCTCCACATTTTCATATCCCCGCGAAATCAAATCGTTGAAAAATTCGGTGCGATTTAATTTCTCGCCGACCTTGATTTCCAAACTTTCCCTCTCGAGCTGCGCGAGATCGGGCAATAAAGTTTGCGCGTCGTGAAAAGTCGTGAGGAGAATCACATTTTTTTCTCGCAATGCAAGAGCCTCGCGGATCAACCTCAAAGTCCGCTCCCGCTCGCTTTCATCGTCTTTTTCGGAAGTAAAAAGTTTCATTCTTCGCGATTGCCATGCCGCAAGGTGTGAAAAAAGCGCGTTCGCCTCGCCGGTATCATTCACTACCCACACAGCGAGATTCTCCGCGTTACCGAGAAGTTTGCTCACGAGCAAACTTTTGGCGGAAGTATTTCCCGCACCCGAAAGCGTCAACCCTCGAGATATTTCGGGGGTTGATCTCTTCGCAAATTCTTTTCGCAATTTTTCAAAAAGGTTTTCTGGGAAAACCCTGCCAAAAGTCCCCTTTGGGGCGAAGTCGAAAGATTTTGAACTCAAAAAACTTTTACTAAAAAATCAATTGAACTTTTTTACACTTTCCTCCAAAACTTGGCGGGAGAGCCAAATTAAGTGTGGGAAGTTTAGGAATGTTTGATGACAATGTCAAATTATAAATCCAAATTACAAATCAAATCCAAACTTTGAGGTGGGTTTAAACTGGTGGAGGCGACCAGAATCGAACTGGCAGCTACAAGGTGTCAAGCCATGTCGTGTTGCCAATTACACCACGCCCCCTCGCACCAGCCGTGCCAGCATACAAAAATAGCTCGCGAAGAGCAAGCTATTTAAGTGACACCTTGCAGGGACATGATGTAATCAGTCCAACATGGCTTTCTGCGGGAATTTTAGCAAATCTAATTTTTAAAAGCAAATCAAATTATTTTTTGGAGCGAGCAGCCAACATTGCCATCCACTCCACGAAATCCGCGACGAGCGGGAGGTTGTATTTTTTCCCTGCGGAGGCATGGATGAAGCCAGCGACAGCTCCCGCCGCGAAAAGCAGCGCGAGGTAAGCTCCGAAATTCGGAATCAAAAAGTAGGCGAGGAAAAAATAAATCGAAAGCAAAATCCCGTTCAGCGTGTGTTCCGCGATGAATCTCTCGCGGCGATGCGCATAAAAAATCAAAAAATTCACGAGCGGAATGTAGCCGACGGCGGCGAGGTGGCGGGCTTCTCGATTCACGGAATGAAGATTAGCGCGATGCGTGATGTGGGAGTGGGCTGACACGAAGTTTAGGATTGAATTTAATTAGTAGGGCAACTTATGATATCGACATCAATAGGATCTAAATCATAGTTCCAAGAAGGAATTATGACTTCATCGTCCGACAGTTCAAATGCGTCGTCAGTAATATCAGACCCTTTGATTGGTCTGATTGGGATGACATCTGGCAAGTCCGTGTAAATAATGTTGCCATTTGTATCAGCGTTTTTCAGACCGATAGGAATTGGGGTTAACTCGTCAGGAACGACAGCCTTATCATAGCTCGTGATCATTGGTGCTGATGTAGTGGTAATATCAGTTCCAGCAGGATTGCCTCCATCGGATTCGATCCCAGAAGCTTCAGCTGAATCGCTTGCCTTCGTTATGCTTGTGCTGTCTGCAATTTGAGAAGTATCCAGCGTTCCAGAATAACAATCTTGACCAGTAGAGTCGATACTGGAGCAAAGATGGGGAGCAATCGTGGTTTTGTCGACTGTTGTCGTATAGTTAATGCTTCCACCGGGCACGAACGGATCGATATGATTGAGGGCAGCTACATACAAAGCGAGGTCTTTTCCGAAACGCTCGTTTAGAAAATTATCGAGATTTGTTTCGTCAATTAAGTTTAATAGTCCAAAAGACATAAGAATAGAAGCCTTGGCTTCCGTTCCATCTGGACCGGGGACGTACGTTTCAGCTTCGTAAATATCTCCTTCGTATTTAACCCCATAACCTCGCTCGCTTGGCACTCCCGCGCCTCCACTTGACACCGGATATGGCTGGATACTGGCAAGTATTTTATTGATTTGTTCAAGCAAGAAGCCGTTTGCCGAATTTACTTTCACGTTCTCGTTTGCAATATCATTACTCACTTCTATGAGCACATTGCTGCCGATTGTGAGCTTGTTGTTCGTTTTGGCGGTGAGATTGTTCAGCCGCTGTTCGGTCCACCGATCCAACTCAATTGCGGACTCAATCGCGCGGTCGATTACTTCAGTTACATATTTTTGCGTGCTGATGAGATCTTTTTCTACGAGAATGTATTCTCGCATGGC
>JAHISY010000047.1 GCA_018817365.1 Patescibacteria group bacterium
CAAGTAACAGTTATATGATTCCATTCTGACAAGGTTGTAATTTTACTCTGAGAATACCAACTTCCTGTGAGATAAGATATTCTTATTTTACTAACGATTCCATCATAATCATTGCTTATCCATAAATATTTTGATAGATCTGAATTTGTTGAAGGGTTGTGTTCTATAATCAAACGATCACCGATTGAACTTGCAGAATTTGCGTTAAACCAAGACTCAAATGTAAATGCATCAGGTTTAAGTAAAACAGTCCCACCTAAATCAACATAATCATCCACACCATCAAAACTTAAAGCATTTCCAACTTTCCCAGTTGTCCACACAGGACCATTAATCAATGTTCCATCATTACTATCATAAGAATCATAAGCAGTTGTTCCAGAGCCTTCATCAAATTTCCAATAAGAAACCATTCCAGTAGGACAATCTCCTGTTTCAAATGTAACAGCGCTAACAACTCCCGCTAGACCGAACAAAACAACTAAACCGATAATGGTTTTTTTAAAATTAGTCATGATTATGTTGTTTAGTAAATAAAAATAAAATAAAAAAGAAAACTCAATCCCAGCGGATTGATTTTTCTTCTAGTGGGCGTTCTGTTGGACGCCAAACAGCCATTTTTTAGAGAGGATTAAAAACCAAGGAAGAAGAAGAGCGAGTTTAGTTTAAAATTTCTTCAGAAAAGATAGCAAGTCAAAATTGAATAATTTTTTTACTCGACTTTTCCCGGGTTGAAATTCAGAAAACTAAAAAAATCTTTGAAACTAATCCTTGTTTCTGCTTTCACTTTCGTGCTTTCAGGTTTCGTTTCCGCTTTCGAACCCTTAGGTTTTATTTTCTCTTCGGGTTCTTCAGTCATCGCCGGAAAAGAAATTCCGGAAGCTTCTTCTACCTCTTTTTGTAAACCCAGCCGGATTGCATCACGGTAAACATTTCCCCGAATTCTTTCCGCAATAGCCAAACTAATCTCGCTGCTTAACATCCAATTAGCAATCATCAGTTTTGCAATTAATGTTTTGATTTGCTCATCTCGAGGAAGTTCATCTATCGAAATATGATGTTTGCTTAAAATTTTTGCTTTTTCTCTCCGGCGAACTACGTCGTGCGATTTTTTGAGACTTTCGAGGCTAGGGGGACTCATTTTTAAGTTAAAATTGGAAAGCTTTTATTTTACTGTATTCGACTTGTCAAGCTAAAGTAAATGGCTTGCTCTTTTATTATTTCTCTCGAAAGAGAGCAATTTCTAATTTTTACATATTTTTAAACATCTTTTTACATATTTTCCATCCTAATTTCTTGATTTCTTACATATTTCTGTAAAAATACAAATAAATGCTTACCACCCGTCAAAAACGTTTTTACGACCTGCTTCGGAGTTTCATCGAGCTGCACGGGGATTCTCCCACTCTCGCGGAGATGAAAGTTTGGATGGAGGAAAATGGCTGGGGTGAAATTCGCAGCCTCAATTCCATCAAACAATATCTCGATGCGCTCGGAGAAAAAGGCTTGCTGCGCTGTGAGAGCAGGAAGCGCGGGATTGTTTTGTCGAATGGTGAAGTGGAGACAGTGAAAGTTCCACTCGTGGATTCTCGGGTTGCTTGCGGGTATCCCGCCACGATTCTTTCTGACACGACTTCCGATTTTCTCGAAGTCAGCAAGAAACTGATTTCGAATCTCGCAAAAGCTTTTGCGTTTCGCTGCTCGGGAGATTCGATGAATGAAGCGGGGATTGAGGATGGAGATTTCGTAATCGTAGAGCCGCAGCCCGTGGAGATTCGCGACGGAGATCTCGTACTTGCGAATGTGAGTGGTTGCGGGACAGTGAAACGTTTCAAGCGGAGCGATGAAACGATTTCTCTTTTCCCCGAAAGCTCAAATATCGAGCATAAACCGATTTATTTGCACTCTTCCGATGAAGGGATGATCGTAGGGAAAATTGCGAGCATTCTCAAAAATTAAGAATTTAAATCTATTTAAAATGGCTAAAAATCCACCAATTGGCGACAACGCTCGAAAAGGAGCTGTTCGCAGCCGCTCTCAACTCAAACATTCAGGTGGAAAACTTTTTATCAAAAGAGACACTGGAACCGGAAGATTTATGGATGTAAAAACTTCCGGTGGAAAATTTAAAGGTGTGCGAAAAGAAAAATAACTTTTTAACCTTTATCCCATGCAAACCCAACTCAGCTTCAAATCTCGCGGAATCCAAAAGCCTGCGGAATTCCTCACTCTCGATCGCGCAAAAACGATTCTCACAATTCTCGCGGTTGCAGTAACTTTCTTCGCGCTGCTCGAGCTTTCGCTTTCTTAGTCTTTTAGAATTATTTAATGCCAATTAGCAAAAAAAAGCCATTAATGCCGCGTAGCTTTGGTGCTTAAACAGACTAGACATTTAGAGGTAAAATCAACTCACAAAAAGCGCAGACTAATATTTAGATTGCGAAGCGGTATAAAATCAATCCGTTTAACTTAATTCTTCTACTCCTTAATTTTTCTAAAATGGATGCCAACAAGCAAAAAGCTCTCGAAGCTGCCCTCGATCAGATTGCGAAAAACTTTGGTGACGGGGCGATCATGCGGCTCGGTGAAGCGAAGAGAATTAACATCGCCACCATCCCGACCGGCTCGATTTCGCTCGATCTCGCGCTCGGCGGCGGTCTACCGAAAGGTCGCGTAACCGAAATTTACGGACCGGAAAGTTCGGGCAAAACCACGCTCGCCCTTCACGTTATTTCCGAATTCCAAAAGCGCGGCGGGCAAGCCGCGTTCGTCGACGCGGAGCACGCGCTCGATCCGGAGTACGCGCAAAAAATCGGGGTGGATGTTGACAATCTTTTGATCAGCCAGCCGGACACCGGCGAGCAGGCTCTCGAAATTGTCGAGACGCTCGTTCGCTCGAATGCAGTTGATGTGATCGTGATCGACTCCGTCGCCGCGCTCACTCCGCGCGCGGAGATCGAAGGCGAGATGGGCGGGTGTTTGCCCGGCTTGCAGGCTCGATTGATGTCGCAAGCTCTCCGAAAATTAACCGCAGTCACAGCGAAGTCAGGTTGCACCCTCATTTTTTTGAATCAAATCCGGATGAAAATTGGGGTGATGTTCGGCAATCCCGAGACCACGACCGGCGGCAACGCGCTGAAATTTTACGCTTCCGTCCGTCTCGACATCCGCCGAATCGGCAGAATTGACACTGGCAGTGGAGACACGAAACAGACGATCGGAAATTTGACGCGCGTGAAAGTCGTGAAAAATAAGGTCGCGCCGCCGTTCCGGCAGGCCGAGTTTGAGATTCGCTACAACGTGGGTATCGACAAAGCTTCGGATCTCATTCTCACCGGCGTGAAGCTCGGTGTGATTGGGAAAGCGGGGGCATTCTTTGAAATCGAGGGGCAGAAATATCAAGGGATGGAAAAATCGCGCGCGGCATTATTGGCGGATGCGAAGCTTTTTGAGACAGTGGATAAAAAAGTTCGCGCAGCGGCGAGCGGCGTGAATTTGGATACGGGAGAAGTGAAGGCGTGAAGGTTCACCAGAAAAACTGTTAACCTCAGATGGCTGGGGGGTTCCAACCTTGATTTTTCTTGCAAATCATTTCAAACTATGTTAGTATTTAAGGCGCATTTACGCCGTAACACCTAACAAACACAAAATGAATGACTTTTCAGGACTTAGCAGAGAATTTGGGACTCCCGCAGGTTCAATTTTGTAAATTGAACCCCTGTTTGAAAAATACGCCCACTACAAAATCTAACCTCCATGCTGATCTCCAGTTTAACAATTAAAAGTTTGTCTCCGCGAAGCTTGTCTCCGTGAAAATGGGGAATAGGGAACGGGAGGGGATTTAAGATTGCTTTGAGAGCTTGTAAAACAAGTTTTTTCCTGCTAAAATGACGGGAAACAAAAAGTGCAAATACAAATCCAAAAACACGAACTTACTCGCGAGGAGGAGGAAGAATATCAACGCGAGCTGATGCTTGCGGAGGCGCGAATTCGGAGACAGATTTTCGAATCGCGCAGCCGACGCGGTTTCGGCGAAGGGATGAAATTCGGGATCACCGCTGCGGTGATTTTCGTGATAACTTTCGTAGGAATGAATTTCGGTGCGTACTCGAAACAGGCGAATTTTTGGCTGGCGAATATTCGCGCGAGTGAAATTACAAAAGTAGAAGTAAATCAGCCGACGGCAAAACCGGATAAGATTGAAATAAAAAAAACGATACCGAAAATTGAGAAAAAAAATGAATTGCCTCCGCTGCTCGCGGAAATTTCTCCGCCCGACAATCGTTTGATTATTCCGCGACTGAAAATTCACGCGCCAATTCGTACCGCCGAAAATGCGAACCTCAATCTTGCGAGTTGGGATGAGATTGAAGAGCAGGTGCAGGACGCGCTCCGCTTCGGAGTGGTGAATTTTCCGGGGACGGCGAAGCCAGGCGAGCGCGGGAACGCTTTCATCACCGGTCATTCGAGCTACTACCCGTTGCTGACGGGGCGGTATAAAGATATTTTTGCGCTGTTGCCGCAAATCGAGATTGGCGAAGAAATTGAAGTTTGGCAGGATCAGCGGAAATTTATTTACCATGTAAGCGAAAAATATGAAGTGTCGCCAGCCGAGACGGATGTTCTGAACGATTCGAATGATTCCCGTTTGACTTTGATGACCTGCACCCCGCTCGGCACTGCGATAAAAAGGTTGATTGTCACCGCGCAACTAGAAGAGAGCGCGTGATAAAATTTCAATACTCAAGTTCGGGCGAGTGGCGGAACTGGCAGACGCGCTGGTTTTAGGAACCAGTGGGGCAACCCGTGGAGGTTCGAGTCCTCTCTCGCCCACCAAAATTAGACATTGGAAGTTGGAAGTTGGAAAAACATTCACGAATAAAATCTTGGAGATTCGAGTCTCTCCACACAAAAATTAAAATTAAAAAAATTATGAAATCAAACCAGATTGACCTTTCGCCAAAAATTTCAGAAGACATAAAACCAACAAAAATACTCAGAGGTATGCCTGCTGATTTCGAGTTACGCGAAGGAGAATTAGACGCGAATACTCATCCGCTTTATTTAATGATGAATCTCGAAACAGACTGTCCGCTGAATTGCCAAAAGTGTGCAAAACCAGGGCGTAGCCGTGAGATGGGCAATCCTCTCTCATTATTCGAAAGAGAAAAAATGATAAATATGGCGAGTAATATTGGGGTTCGAGAACTGGTAATCATCGGATCTGGAGAACCAACCACTAAAAAAAATTTTGAAAATCTAGTCAAACCGGTGATTGAAACAGCACACAAAAAAAGTATGGGAACTGTTATGTTCACCACTGCTTTTGGGATAGACAAAAAACAGGCAGAATTTTACAGAGATCACGATGTAACGATTTTTATCAGCCTTGATTCGCTAAACGATGAAACATACAAAAAAATGACTGGATTTGGAAATCTCAAACAAATTTTTAAAAATATCCAAATATTGCGAGAAACATACAAAGATACTCAAGAGAGTCTGCCGAATGGGGGGAAAATAATCCGCTTGGGAATAAATGTGACTCTCCAGAAAAGCAATGTGGATGAATTGGATGCAATTGAGAAATTTGCCGGGGATGACATGCAGTTTATCGTGAATGTGCCTATGCCTGAAGGTAATCTTAGAGTTTACAAAAACTATCAAGATTTGGTGGGTGGTGATATTGAAAAATTAAAACGAATCGCAGAAACTAAATCAAAAACAGGTAGCCACAGCTCAGTCAATGAGGGAGTTTGTGGTTATTTTCATAATGGAATTACCGTTGATTCAGACGGTGAATTACTTATTTGCGCATATGCTTCCGATTCAGCGAATCATCTCGGTAATATGCGAGAAATAACTACTGCCCAAGATCTTTTAAATCATTATCAAAAAATGCGTGAAAAATATAAGAGATGGTGTGAAAGTATCCAACGCAAACCAAGCTGTCCTCTGAGGGATAAAGATTATAAAGTTTTTACAGATAGTTTGGGATAAATGAAAACCTACAGCAGGGGCGGGTAGGTTTAGATTTGTAATCTGAACCACACATTTCAAACTGGAAGTGAGTCAAATCAAGGGTTCAATTTACAAAATTAAACCTGCATTGAGTATCGCCAAATCTTTTTTCCGCAACAGTCAGAATATCTGAATGGTGTTTCCGTTAAAAAGTTTTTTCCAAAAACAAAAAATCCCGCTTTAGTTAGGCAGGATTTTTTGCATTTCTAAATTTTCAATCTACCAAAATTATCGAATCTTCCGGATTATGAAACCAGCACGGTTATGATTGAAGATTCCGTGTTTCTGGTGGAGATACCAAAGCGCGAGGGCGATTAGCGCGAAACCGATTACGTTCAGCGCGCGGGAAAGTTCCGCAGCAATCGCGGCTTCACGCACCTTAATCTGTGCGCGGGTAAACTCATTCGAAGCTGCATGCAGCGAATCTTCATTAGTATAAAAAGCTTTTTGAGCTGCGTAATCAGTCGTATTCTCCGCGGTGAAAGCCGGATTCATGTCCGTAGAATTCACGACGTAAAAGGCAGCTAGCATGACGCATGCTCCCGCGAACACGAAAATTGCGGTTCCCGTGAAGCGCGAAAACTGCTCCAACAGACGGAGGTGCGGTCGCTTCGCGAGATGCCGCTCCGCGTGGCAGACGATGAGATCCGCGGTGCTTCGGACTTTTTTATTTTTATTTTTGAGCATTTTTAGTTTTTTAAATCCGATAATTTTAGCATTTTAGAGAGTAAAAATCAACTTCTGTTCTCGAATTCAGTTTGCAAAATCGAAAACTTTCTCTTAAAATCCGCGCACTTCAATTATTAATTTACAATGTGCAAAGCACAATTAATTGTAAATTGATAATTGTGCATTTAATCATTAAACGAAATGGCTCACAAAAAAGCGGGTGGCAGTACCCAAAATATTCGCGACAGCCAACCGAAGTATCTCGGTGTGAAAAAGTTCGGCGGCGAGAGAGTGCGCGCGGGGAATGTTATTATTCGCCAAAAGGGGATGAAATTCGAGCCGGGCGAGAATGTTTACGCGGGCAAAGATTTTACTCTTCACGCGAGCGTGGATGGAAAAGTAAAATTCGGCGAACGGAAAATTTTGAAATTCGATGCGCGAAAAAAACGAAAAACGACAGTCGCGGTGGAGGCGGTGCGTTAATTTTCGAGCAGTTTTTCCGTAATTTTCCAAACATCCCCAGCTCCCGCGATGACAGCGATGTCGTTTTTTTGCAAATTCTCGCGAAGCCAGATGACTGTTTTGTTGAAATTTTCGGTAAAAAAAACTTCCTTCCCGTTTTTTCGAATCTCCGCCGCGAGGTCTTTTCCCGAAATTTTATTTTTTGAATTCGCCTCGTCTCGCACCTCGTAAATATTTGGAATCACGACGACATCTGCGTCAAAAAAACTTTCGCCGAGTTGGCGGAGCATTTTTTGCGCGCGGGAGATTTGGTGTTGCTGGTAAATCATCACGATTCGTGAATCCGGAAATTCCTCGCGCGCAGTAGCTAGCGTCGCTTGAATTTCGGTGGGGTGGTGCGCGTAATCGTCGTAAATTTTCGCGCCGCGGAACTCGCCGCGAAATTCCATCCGCCGTTCCGCACCCGCGAAATTCTCGATTCCCGCTCGCGCTTTTTCGGAATCCAAATTCAGCAGCTCGGCGAGGACGAACGCGAGTCGGGCATTTCGGCGATTCATCTCACCCGGAATTTTGAGAGAAAAACTTGGAAGCGCGTTTCCCGCGTCGAAAAAATGCGGTGCGGCAGCAATTGTTTTTTCGAGATTCGGTTCGCGGGAATCGGCGACGAGGACTCCATTCGTCGGTAGTTTCTCCGCAAATTCGACGAACGCCGATTCATAGTCTTCCAAATTTTTGTAAAAATCGAGGTGCTCGGCTTCGATATTTGTGATCGCGAGAATTTGCGGTTGCAAATTCAAAAACGCGCGGCGGTACTCGCACGCTTCGAGAACGAACCATTCCGAATTTCCGACACGCGCATTTTTATCTCCGAGCTCCTGCAGGTTCGCGCCGACGAGGCAAGAAATGTCCTCGCCGGCATTCAAACATGCCGAAATTATCAGCCCCGTCGTCGTCGTTTTGCCGTGTGTGCCGGCAATCGCGATGAGTTTTTTATTTTTCGTAATCTCGCCGAGAGCTTCGGGGTACGACAAAATTCGAAGTCCGCGCTCGCTCGCTGCCGAAATTTCCGGGTTCTCGGAATCGGCGGCGAGCGTGTGAATGACGACCTCGGAATTCTTTGGCAGATTTTTTACACTCTGCGGGATGGAGATTTCGAATCCCTCCGCGCGAAGTTTCGCGACGATCGGTGAATCTTCACAGTCGCTGCCGCTCACTTCTTTTCCGTTCTCGCGGAGGATGCGAGCGAGACCGCTCATTCCGATTCCGCCGATTCCGACGAGATGGAAGTTGTTTTCAGAAAACATCGATTTAAAAAGTTGAGAGAAGTTTAACTTTCAATTCTTTTTCAATCCATGTTTTAGGAGAAAAACAGTTTGAGAAAATTGGGGTTCACTAGATAACCGGTTGGACTAATTCTCAGTCAAGAATAAAACATTCTTGTAGTTGTTTCTGAATTTGGTTGTCTGAACCACTGAAAACACTGATGACATTGAATTTCACGTGAACACTGATAATACAGTTTCAGTGAAAATTAGTGTTCAGTATATTCGTGTGTGATTCAGTGGTTCAGACGATTAATGCTGATTCAATAATTAACTATGATTCTCCGCCTGCCATTTATTAGCACTCACTTCAATCATCACCATCTTTGTCCTTCGGCACAAATAAATCAGGGTAATCATAATAATCCGATGAATCACAGTTCAAGACAAGCGAATCATTGTCCGAGACAGTTTGAGATTTGGATATTGATATTTACCTGCCTGCCGACAGGTTTGAAAATTTGAAACTTGAGTCTTGAAAATTAGAACTACTATATTTTTTCCAACTGATTATCTAGTGAGCCAAAATTGTGGGTGTGTAAAATTACTCTCAAAAAAGTTGACGAGTTTTGTTAAAAAAGTAAAATCTATCCGTAACAAATTTTAGATTGCAAAAAAGTTATTCCGCGAAACAAGCGGGGAGCTTTTTTGTTTTACTGATTGCTGCGAAGCTCACGCTCACCACCACTTCTTCCAGCGAAAATAAATAAACATCACTCCTGCGACTACCAGCATCATTCCCGCAATTCCGAGAAAAGCGTCGACATTTTTCTGAAAAGGCAGCCCTACATTCATTCCAAAAATTCCCGAAATCAAAGTGAGCGGCAACATGATCACGCTAAAAATTGTGAGCACTTTGATTGTTTCGCCGCTGCGGTGTGAGATCAAACTTTCATTCGCATCCTGCAAAGTTTCCGCCATCTCCTTCAACGAATCAAGCGAGCTCCACTGTTTCTCGATTTTGTCCACCACATCGTCGAAATAAACTTCGAGAGCTTCGGGCAGAAATTTTTTATTCTTGTGTTCGAGCGCGGAAATCACCGGTCGCTCCGGCTGCAAGATTCGGCGGAAAGTGATGATGTTTTTTTTCAGCAGCATGATGTCTTTCAGCAAATCCCGCACTCCTTCTTCATCAAAAACATCGCCTTCAAGCCTTCTTGCACTTTTCCACATTTTGTCCAAAATCGGAAAACAATAATCAAAAAGTTTGCTCGTCAGCTGATAGAGGAAATAACCACTGCCTCTTTCGAGATATTTTTTGCAGCCCGATTCTCCCCCGCACTCTTCCCGAATTTTTTCCAGCGGAAGCAGCACGCCTTTGTGGAGGGTAATCACGAAATTTTGCCCGATAAAAATGTCCACCTCTTCAGTCGTGACTCGCCCTGTGTTTTGATTCCAAATCGGGAAATGCAGCACAATAAAAAGATAGTCAGAATATTCGTCGATTTTCGGTCGTTGAATTTCCGTCAAACAATCTTCCAAATCGAGCGGATGGAATTTAAAATTTTCTGCGAGAAAATTCACAGTTTTTTTATCTGGATTCGCGAAATCGAACCACTTCAGATTTTTGTACGAGATAGCTTTTTCTCGAGCAACCATTATGAGGACATTTAATCTTGAAAATTGTGCAAAAAATTAGCTCAAAAAGCAAATGGAAAATTTACTAAGTTGAAGGATGAGGTGGGGTTTGCTAATCTTTTCTTTGATGAAAAAAGTTGCCCACGCAATCAAAGGTCTGTCTCGATCGAGACAACTTGCCCTCGCGGGGAGTTTGCTCGCGATGTTTGCAGTATTGATGCCGTGGCACACGATTGGCACCGCGGTGCTCGGGACGGAGCATTCTTTCAACGGATTCGGAGATCAAAATTTGATTATCGGGATCATCACTTTTGCTTTTATGTTTGCTTCTCTCACGGTGGTGGGGCTGCCGCTGCTCGGAATTCGGCTGCCTCGAAGCGGGTGGAAGGAAAGCGGGATGTTGATTTTTTTCGGCGGGGAGTCGGCGTTGCTTCTTTTTGTTTTGACAATCATGCACGCCACTTCGATTACGCGCTCCGCGAGTTATGACTTGCGACTTGGCATTCATCTCGCGCTGATCGGGGCTGCTCTCGTTTTCATCGGCGGTTACCTTCTCAAAAATGAAGAGCACTTTTATTCCTCTGCCCATGCGGAGCCACTCGCGCACCTTCCTCGCTCGCGCGTCTCTCATTCTTCGCACCACCTTGATCTTCGCGAAGATTCGCAGGAAAAAGAAAAAGAAGATGCTCGGATGCGGCTTGATATTTAAACAGTTGACAGCTAACAGCTTGTAGTTAGCAGTTTCTTAAACTTAAAAATGGCTTCAGATTTACGAACGATCACGCCGATTCCAAAAAACGAGGAGGAGATTCCTCTCGCGAAGCTAGTTTTTTATTGCAAAAAATGCGAAGAGTTGGTTGCCGCGAAACAGACAAAAAAGAAATTCACCTTTCGCTGCCCGAAATGCGGGAAGGAGGAAATCGCTTTTGGGACGGAAGAATCGGTGTTAAATCATTACAGAATTAAAGTTTAGAATTTCTTATTTTCACTTCAATCTTCCCGAAGATTTCGAAAAAACTCGGCTCGATAAATTTCTCGCGCGCGAGTTGCCGCAATATTCGCGGAGTTTTCTTGCTAAATGCCAGTTGTTTGTGAATTCAAAACCGGCGAAGGCTGCCACGAAAGTTTCGGCGGGAGATTTGATTGAACTAAAAATTCCGCCGCTAAAGCAGCTCAAAATTTTGCCGGAAAAAATTCCGCTTAAAATCATTCACGAAGATTCCGAGATTCTCGTGATTGAAAAACCGAGTGGAATGGTCTCTCACCCTACCGATCACGGCGGGAATGTTTCGGGTACGCTCGTGAACGCCCTTCTTTTTCACCACAAAAATCTGCCGGGAGAGAAAAATCGCGCAGGTTTAGTTCACCGTCTCGACAAAGAAACTTCAGGAGTGATGGTCGTCGCCAAAACAGAGGAGGCGAAGAAGTCGCTTTCGGAGCAATTCGCGGAGCGGAAAGTCGGGAAAAAATATCTCGCGCTCGTTGTTGGTAAATTAAAAAACAAAAAAGGACGTATCGAAGCTCCGATTGGGAGGGATGCCAAAAATCACACGCGGAGGAAGATTTCCCTATCGCCGAATTCTCGTGAAGCAATCACCGAATTTGAAGTTCGCGAGGAATTTCAAAATGCGAGTTTGCTCGAGGTGAAAATTTTGACAGGGAGAACACATCAAATTCGTGTGCACTTCAGTTCCATCCGGCATCCGGTGGCGGGGGATTCGGTTTACGGATTCCGCGCTGCGAATGAAGAAATCAAAACTCCGCGGATGTTTCTGCACGCGTGGAAATTGAAAATCACGCATCCAAAGACGGGGGAGAAGATGGAGTTTATCTCGCCGCTGCCCGATGAGCTAGAAAAAGTTTTGGAAAAGATGAGAAGCCGAAATCTCAAATAAGCGCCAAATCCGAAATTCGAAGCTTTGGTATTTTAAATTTGAAATTTTTCAATTGGTGCTCGAGAGAGGAATCGAACCTCCATGGGATTGCTCCCACACGCTCCTGAAGCGTGCGCGTCTACCAATTCCGCCACCCGAGCAAGTGAGAAGTATTTTAGCAAATTTGGATTTAGAATTAACCGTGAAAAAAATTTGACAAATATTTTTTGATGGGTAAAATGTTACCTTCTTAATTTTTTAATCCCAAAAATTATGACTGAAAAAACTAAAGGTATTACTTCGCCACAAGAGAGTTTAGATGACCTAAAATACCAATTAAAACGAGTAGAGCAGGAACACGCTCAGCTACTTCAGGCATTACAAAATAATCCAAAAGACTCGCAACTACGAGTAGATGCAGACAGGGTTTATGATAGATGGCGTCAAATACAGCGCAAAATGATTATGATTCAATCAGAGGATGTGTCAGATGAATAAGAAGCCAAAAATCAAAAAGGTGAGCTGACGGTGTAAATTTTCACTTGATCTTCCGTAGCGGCGCGACCGAAAACGTGAAACGATTTGTGACTTCCTCAATCTTTCGAGCCATCACCATATTTTTCAGCCAAGGACTTTCGCGTGTCGCGCAGCAGACTTTCAATCCCTTCGCGTATTTCCAGTCTTGTTTCTTTCAGCTCAATTAACTTCTCTTCAAAACATCTCAAATTTTCTTTCACATTAACTCCTTTTTTGTGCGAATTATTTAATACGCCAAGCCTGCCCCGAAGCAGTTGAATCGGATCGTCCGGAATTTCAACGGAAAAGTTTTGAATTTCATTCGGCGTATCTGAATCGTTCGCTGAAAAAAATCTGTTCCAAAGCCGTCGAAAGGGATTAGCGCTTTTTTTAGTGAGAGAATCTCGAATGTTTTCGTTCATAATTTTTCAATTAAAGCTTAATTTTATTCGGATGAATTTGATTCATAAAATTCGGCAAATAAAATTTTCACCCAATCTTCCGTAGTGGCGCGATCGAAATCGCCAACTTCTTCATACCTTCAGGGAAGCGCACATCGATCACTCCTCCCGTCACATTCACCACCACGCCTTCTCCAAAAACCGGGTGGTAAACTCGGTCTCCCGCCGCGAATTCTACGGGACTAAAAACATTTTCATCCGGTAACATTTTTTCCCCGAAACCCCGCCGCTTCAGTTCTCTCCGCGATTCTTCCGCAAGCAAATTCTGCGGAATGTCATTTAAAAATTCTGATGGCGCGTTCATCTGCGTTTCTCCGAAAAACATCCTCGACCGCGCGCGGAGGAGAAAGAGTTGATCCATCGCGCGCGTGATTCCGACGTAAAAAAGCCGTCGCTCTTCTTCGAGTTGTTTCACATCAAGCAGACTCCGCGAATGCGGAAAAATATTTTGTTCCATTCCTGCGATGAAAACGACCGGGAATTCCAAACCCTTCGCGGCATGAAGGCTCATCAGAAGTACCGAGTTCTCTTTCTCTTCGATCTGATCGGCATCCGTGAGGAGCGCGATTTCTTCGAGAAAAGTTGCGAGCGAAATCCTGCCTTCGAGCGCGTCATATTTCGCCGCGACCGAAATCAGTTCCATCACATTTTCCGTGCGCGCTTCGCCTTCCGCCTCGCCGTCTCGCATCCACCATTCTTTCAGCTTCACTCGCGCGAGTAGATGTTTGATAATTCGCGAAGCGGTTTGAGTCCGATTTAATTTTTGCAGACTTTCCACCAATTTAACAAAATCCTTCAAAACAAGCTGTTTGCCCGCAGGAATTTCTGTGCGCTCACAATTTTTCAGCGCGTCCCAAAGAGATGGGGTTAACCCTCCAGATATCTTGGAGGTTAACGAGTTTGCCAAATTTTGCAAAACTTCGACGCTCCGCAGCCCGATTTTTCGCGAGGGAACATTCAGCACGCGCAGCAAGCTGATGTCGTCGCGCGGGTTTTGGATAATTCGCAAATAACTTAAAACATCTTTAATTTCCTTCCGCGCATAAAATTTCACCCCGCCGATAATTCGATGGGGGATTCCGTGTTTCAGAAAAACTTCTTCAATCACGCGCGATTGCGCATTCGTTCGATAAAGCACCACGCAGTCGCGATAAAAAAGGTTCGTCTCTCGAATTTTGCGCTCGATTTCTGCAGCGATAAATTCCGCCTCATCGCGCTCGTCGCTCAATTCCAGCAAATAAATTTTCTCACCCTCCTTTTTTTTACTCCAAAGTTTTTTTTCCTCGCGCCTCCTATTTTTCGAAATCACTGCATTCGCCGCCTCCAAAATCGTCGGCGTCGATCTATAATTTTGTTCGAGTTTTACGATTTTTACCTCCGGATATTTTTTTTTGAA
Organism: Patescibacteria group bacterium; assembly: GCA_018817365.1. GTDB lineage: Bacteria > Patescibacteriota > Gracilibacteria > JAHISY01 > JAHISY01 > JAHISY01. The sequence goes on from JAHISY010000047.1 coordinate 14,300, forward strand.
ATCGCGAATGTTCGAAATTTCCGCTCCCCGCCAGCTGTAGATCGATTGATCCGGATCGCCGATCACGCACAAATTCCGGTATTTTTCCGCAAGCAAATTCGTGATGCGGGCTTGCGCGAAATTGGTATCCTGATATTCATCTACCGAAATAAAATGCCACTTTTCCTGATATTTCTCGAGGATTTCAGAATGTTTTTCAAAAAGCTCCACCACTTTCACCAGCAAATCATCGAAATCGAGCGCGCCGAGTTCGGCTAATTTCTTTTCGTAAATCGGGTAAAGTTCGCCCACTTTTTCCGCGAAACTTGAGTTCACGAAAAACTTTTCCGGCAGAATCATCCGCGACTTCGCGCTCGAAATTGCGGCGAGTACTGCGCGCGGGTTAAATTCTTTTTCCTCGATTTTTCGTTCTTTGAAAATCCGCCGCATCAAAAGTTTTTGGTCGGTGGCATCGTAAATCAAAAAATTGTTTTCTCGTCCGATGTGGTGAATTTCTCTTCGCAAAATCTGCACGCAGACGGCATGAAAAGTGCCGACGGTCGGCATCGAAATTTTTTCGCCGAGCATTTCTCGAATCCGCGATTTCATTTCTCCCGCGGCTTTATTCGTAAAAGTCACCGCGAGAATTCGGTGTGGCGAAATTCCATTCGCGATCAAAAAAGCGATGCGGTGGGTGAGTGCGCGGGTCTTGCCGCTGCCGGCTCCGGCGACGACGAGCAGCGCGCCTGTCTCAGTTCGCACCGCTTCCTGCTGCGCGGAATTCAAACTCGCTAAAATTTCGTCGCACTTCACCGCGCGATTTTAGCAGACTCTAAAATCATTCTTCCTTTGAAACTGCAATCGCTCCCACCGGACACGCCTCCGCTCCTGCTTTTGCTTTTTCCAAATTCTCCTCCGAAAAATCCGTACCTTCTCGCACTTCACTTTTTCCCGTTGTCGAATTAATTTCGAAAACTTCTGGCGCGATTGTCGCGCAAATTCCGCAGCCGATGCACGCGTCGCTTACTGCAACTAATTTTGAGTCATCTTTTTTGTAATTTTCGCTCATTCTTAAAAAGTTAATTAAATAATAAATGTGAATGTCATGCTTTTTGCGTGAAATCAATCAACTCTTCGAGTTTCTTTTTCGCTGCTCCCGAGTCGATTGATTTCTCCGCCAGTTGAATTCCTGCTTCGATGGAGTCAACTTTATCCGCGACTTTCAATGCCGCTGCCGCATTCAAAATCACCACATTCCGTGGCGCTCCCGCTATCCCGTCGAGCACCGCGCGCGTGATCGTGGCGTTGTACTCCGCGTCTTTTCCTGCGAGCTCTTCGACTTTTGCGAGGGGAATTCCGAGAGTGGCGGGATCAATTTTGAGGTATTGCACTTCTCCATTTTTCAGCTCAAAAGCAGTGTTTTCTTCGCCGGTAATCGTGAGCTCGTCGAGACCGTCGCCGTGCACCACGATTGCGTGCGTGGTGCTCATTTTTCGCAAAACCTCCGCGATTTTTGTCACGAGCTCCGCTGAAAAAACGCCGACAAGTTGATGTTTCGCGTCTGCCGGATTCGTGAGAGGACCGAGCAGATTGAAAATCGTGCGCCGCCTCAACTGTTGCCGAACGGGGGCTGCGTGGCGCATCGCGGGATGGAAATTCGGAGCGTAGATAAATCCGATTCCAACCTCTTCGATTGATTGCTCGACCTTTTCGGGTGATAAATTAATCTCCACTCCCAACTCAGTCAAAACGCATGCGCTTCCCGAATTCGAACTCACTGAGCGATTGCCGTGTTTTGCCACTGCCACTCCCGTGCCAGCCACGACGAATGCGACGGTTGTCGAAATATTGAAAGTGCCGCTTTGATCTCCGCCCGTTCCGCAAACATCCACGAGCGGTTCGCGGTCGGGCATGATTTTCACTGCATGTTCGCGCATTACTTCCGCGCTGCCAGCGATCTCATCCGCGGTTTCCCCTTTTTCTGAGAGAAGCACGAGATATTCAGCGAGTTGATCATGTTCGGCTTTTCCGTTCATGATTATCTTCATCGCTTCCGCAGCTTCGGCTTTCAAAAGGTTTTCTTTCCCGCGCAATTTTTCGATAAATTGTTGGAGCATGGTGAATTAAAATTTAAGATTCTAAATTAGCAAAATTAAAATTATTTAAGAGCTTCTACTATCTGCTATTTTACCAAATAAATTCTTTCCTTGATAATTTTACCGAAGTTTGGCAAATCCTAAAATCAATTGAATCACCTAAAAGTAAGATTTGGAATTTTAACTTTTTGCTGCGTGACAAAATAATACAAACCACGGAAGCTAATACTTGAATTTTTAGAGGGACGAAAAGATTAGACTTAATAGCTTCCCAATTCTACCACGCTTGCGATCTTTGAAAGTTTTTTCAATACCGCCGACAGTTTTGGATTCATCTCACATTCCACAAAAAAGAAAAACTCCCCTCGCTTTTTTTCAGTAGGGATACTTTCAATTCTCGACAAATTAATTTTCCCCTCCGCGAAAATCTGCAACGCGGCGGCAAGTTGACCGGCGCGATTTTCGCGAAAGAAAAACGCAATCGAGGTTCTAGACTTTGGATATTGGACTTTAGACTTTGGAAAATTTTTACAAATTGCCACGAATCTCGTTCGATTATTTTTCGAATCTTCGATTCCTCTTCGAAGAACTTTCATCCTCGCCTTTTCGGCGAATTCCGCTGACGAAATTGCGGCGCCGGCGCGTTCCGATCTCGCCCGCTCGATTGCTTCGCCCGCATTCGCCGCTTCGATTATCTCCGCTTGCGGTAAATTCCGCTGCAAAAATTTCGCTGATTGCGCAACAGCTTGCGGATGAGCAAAAACTTTCCGAATCTTTTTTAGTGAGATTTTTTCTGTAGCGAAGAGAGCGTGTTCGATTTTTTTTGAAATCTCCGCGAAAATTTTAATTTTCCCGCCACTCTCAAAAAGCGCGCGCATCGTCTCGCGAACCGGTCCAATCGAAAAATTTTCAAGCGGGATGAAACCGATTTTTGCCCTTCCATTACACACTTTTTCAAAAACTTCAGCAATGCTGCCACACGAATTGAAAGGAAGTTCGAGTTTCTGTTCTTGCAAAAACTTTGTTGCCGCAAGTTCG
>JAHISY010000048.1 GCA_018817365.1 Patescibacteria group bacterium
TAAAAAAGCCCCCCGTTTCCGAGAGGCTTTTTATTTTCTTGAAAATCAAGATTTAATTCAAGGCATCCTTCGTCGCCTTGTTTGGACGATATTTGAGCACAGTTTGTTTTGGCTTCGCTTTGAACATCATTTCCTCTCCAGTGAAAGGATTGACGCCTTTGCGAGCCGGACGGGCTGGTTTTACCTTTTTGGAAAAGATTCCAAAAGGGGTGGCGACTTTGTCATTTTTGACAAGAGCCGCTTGAAGAGTTTCGAGCGCAGCTTTGGACTCCTTTTTGGAGATGCCGGCTGCATCGGCGACGAGAGCCACTATTTGGGCCTGGGTGAGAGCTTTAGCCATAAAAATGGGGGTTAAGTTGTAGAGATGCTAAAACCCTTTTCCGAAGCTGACAATGGCTTTTGGCAAAAAAGAGCTTTCGAAAAGCGTTTTTATGAATGCAAAATTTGTTCAAGCCTTAAAAATAGTGCTTTTTAAAGATGTTTCGTGAAATGCTTTAAAAATGGTATTCCGCTTGACGGCAAAAAATTGTGATTATAAAAACTCTATTTTTCAAGAGTTTCAGGTGAGTAAATCGCGTACTCAAATCGTTTGACCGCTCGCGCTTTCAAACTTAAACTCCTCGCAAATTTTCAAAATGAATAGCAACTCAACAGAAATGCTGCCACTAAAAGTGATTGTAGGAATGAGTCTGCAGCTCGGCTTCTCTGTCGCCACGACGACAATTCTCTGCGTCTTCGGCGGACACTGGCTCGATGAGAAGCTTGGAACAAATTATCTCTTTTGGATCGGACTCGCTCTCGGATTAATTATCTCTCTCTATCTCGTTTGGAAAATCGTGCAACCGCTGCAAGCCATTGCACGAGGAGAAAAATAATTTTTAAATTTTATAATTTTTAATTTTTGTAAATAAATTCAAAATTTAAATTTTTAAAAATTAAAAAATTGGAGAATTCAAAATTGCCGTGTCTTCCGTAGCGGAGCAAAGAATGGATTTAAAATTTCTTACTTTACTTTCCAATTTCCACTTTCAACCTTCAACTTTCCAAATGCATGTTTCTCTCACCGCCGAACCACTCACCCATCTCGGTCCGCTGACAATCACGAATTCGCTTTTTACGACGTGGCTCGTAGTCGCAGCAATCGGAATTTTCGCGGTAATTTTTAAATCGCGGATTCGGAAACATCCGAAGGGATTACAAAACCTGGTGGAAGCTGCGGTGGAGGGTTTTTACGGAATCGTGGAGAGCGTGGCTGAAAATCCGAAACTCACGCGCAAATTTTTCGCTCCGATTTTTACAATCTTTCTTTTTGTGCTGCTGAATAATTGGGCGGGATTGATCCCAGGAGTCGGCAGCATCGGCATTTCTCACGCGGAGGCGACGGAAACTCACCGCGCAGAAATCGCGATTTTTGAGAGTGTGGAGAAATTCGTGACAACAGACACCGACCACACAGGAAGCGCGGAATCTCATGAAGAAGCTGCTCACGAGGAAGCCGCTCACTCATTTACGCCAATTTTTCGACCGGGCAGCGCGGATCTCAGCTTCACGCTATCACTCGCTATCGTCGCGGTTTTGATGGTGCAATTTATGGGTGCATGGCAACTCGGCGGATGGGGCTATTTTTCCCGTTTTTTGAATTTCAAAAACCCAGTCCTCTTTTTCGTCGGGCTGCTGGAAATCGTGAGCGAGTTTTCAAAGATGATTTCCTTTTCATTCCGGCTTTTTGGAAATATTTTTGCCGGCGAAGTACTACTCACAGTCATCATCGCACTCGCACCCTTCATCGCTCCGATGCCTTTTTACGGTTTGGAAATCTTCGTGGGAGCAGTGCAAGCACTCGTTTTCGCGATGCTCACGCTTGTTTTCTTTCGAATGGCAACAGCAGAAGCACACTAAAATCCCCGTTTTCATTGGAGATAAGCGTTCAATGTTCAATTTTTATATTCAAAAGCATTGACTTCATCCAATCCCTCACTAAAATACTCCGGCATTTAAAAATTCAAGAATTAGAAAATTAAAAATTGTTTTAAAATTTTAAATTTTAAATTAAAAATTTATTCTTAACCCCTCGAAAAATGGATGCAGAAACTGTGAAACTTCTCGCGGTAGCAGGAACTATCGCCCTCGGTGCAGTCGCACCTGCTGTCGCAATCGGAATGATCGGTTCGAAAGGCGTGGAAGCTATCGGTCGTAATCCGGAAGCTGCCGGAAAAGTGCAAGCCGCGATGATCCTCGCGATTGCGTTCGCGGAAGCGGTCGCGATTTACGCTCTCGTCGTTGCGCTGATTTTGAAGTTTGTTTAATTTCGGTTTTAACTTTTTTCTAAGATGGAAATTCTCACGAGTCTGGGGATCGATCCCGCGGTGATGCTTGCGCAAGCAGTGAATTTTTTTGCGCTGCTCGCGATTTTGAGTTTCTTCGTTTATAAACCGATTTTGAAACTGCTCGATGAGCGGAAGGAGCGGATCGCAAAAGCGGAGGAGCACGCGCAGCTCGTGGAAGATAAACTCGCGAGAGTCGAAGAGCTCACACAAAAAGAGTTGAAAAAGGCGCAAGCAAAATCGCAAGAAATCATTAACGCTTCGAAAGAATCGGCGGCGCAACAGGGCGAGGAACTGATCGCGAACGCGAAGGAAAAAGTAGGGAAAATCGTAGAAGAAGGTCGCGCAGTGATTATGAAAGAAAAGGATGATGCCACGAAACAAATTCAGACGGAAGTAAGTCGCATCGTGATTCTCGCGACTGAAAAACTGCTAAATCGAGAAGTGCAATCTTCCGATCAAGAAAAATTCGTAGAGGAAGCCGCCATCGAAATTGCCACGATGAAATGACTAAAATTTCTCTCCGCTACGCACGCGCTTTACTTCTCGCAATCGGTGAGAATACGAAAGATTTGGAAGCGGCGGCGAAAAATCTCGATGTTGCTGCAGAAGTTTTGGATGATGGGCGAATGCAAGAATTTTTCGCGAATCCGCGAGTAGCCGCAGTGACGAAAGAAAAATTGATTGAAAAAGCCTTTTCACAAAATCTGTCAATTTCGAACCTTCTCAAATTAGCGGCAAGGAACGGAAAAATTCGCGAGATAAAAAATATCGCAGCGAGTTTTCACGCGGTTTTGAGCGAAGCGGCAGGAGTTGCCGTCGCGAAAATTGAAAGTGCGATTCCTCTGAACGAGCAGCAGATTGCAGACTTAACCGCTGCTTTGCAAAAACTTACAGGGAAGGAAGTCGCAGTCGAAGTGGCTGAAAACGCGAAACTTTTGGGTGGAGTGAAGGTGTTTCTCGGCGATGAGTTGATCGACCTTTCCCTCGCGGGAAAATTAAAAAAAATGAGAAAAGTTTTGAGCTAATCCGCTTTTTCTGCCTGAAAATCAGCAGTGATTGTTTTTTGGTAATTTGGCGATGGGGTGATTATAAATTCAAAATCCACTCCTCCGCATTCTCCGCGAACTGTATTCACAGCTTCGTTCAAACAAATCTTTTTGCTATTGCCTCCTACAAAAATTCGTAGAACTGCCTCTCTCACCAAATATTTCTCCACCACAAATTTCTGAAATTCTATCTTCAAATCTTTATCTCCTACTCTCGAAAAAAAATCTCCATACGGGATGCTCGTTCGTAAATGTTGGGTATTTTTCATAAAAATATGGAATTAATGAAAAATCAACTTTCATTGATACTCGATTAGCCGCCACGCTACACCATCTGAAACCAATTTCACACTACCTTCTTTCGCCGTTTCGAGAATCTCCGCACTCTTCACCCGCTCTAGAACTTCGGGGTTCGGATGATTGAATTTATTTTCTGCCCCCGCCGAGACGATCGCGATCTCGGGATTCACCGCCGCGAAAAATTCAGCGGAATTCGAAGTCGCAGCGCCGTGATGTCCGAGTTTGAAAATTTGCGCGGAAAGGTTTTGCGAAGTTTTCAGAGTTTCTTTTTCCGAATTCACATCCAAGTCGCCGGTGAGGACAAGCGCGGTTTGACCGAATGTCAATCGCGCTGCAATCGATGCCGCGTTGGCATCTGCTGGAATTTTTCCGACAAGCGACTCCATTGGCCAGAAAATATCTAGAATCACTCCCCCGCCGAAATCAAAATCCGTCTGAGCATCAGCGATGATTGTAGGAATTTCTTTTTTCGAAATCTGCCGAAGAATTTCACGGTACCACTCCGTCTCGTGCTGCACGCCCGTGAGAAGAATTTTTTCAATTTCGAACCGTTTTAACACTTCCACGAAACCAGCGATGTGATCGGTGTCGGGATGCGTGAGAATCGCGAGATCAATTTTCCGCTCGAAAAAACCGAGCTCCTCCGCGAGCGGCGGGAGAATTTCGCCGGCAGGTCCGGCATCGATGAGAATCTTTTGATTCTGCGGCATGCGGATGAAAATCGCGTCACCCTGCCCGACATCGAGAAAGACAACTTCAAGATTTTCGGAGGGCAAATTCGAAAATCCGAAAAAAATAAAAATAGCGAGAAGAGAGAGAATTCCGAAAAAATTGCAGAGAAATTTGATTGGCATCGAGACTGGGGTGATTAGGCTCACTTAAGCCAGTTCGCAACTGCTGAACATTGTGTTGTTTCCAATAAAATCCAACATAGCTTAACGAAAAGAATTAGGGGAAAGATTAGGAATAAGAATTAGGGAAAATTTGTCCAATCATTGAATTACAAAACAGCCTTAATTCTTAATCCTAATTCCTATTCCTAATTCTAATTTGCGAAAGCAAATTTTGGTGGGCGAGGGAGGACTTGAACCTCCGACCTCGTCGTTATCAGCGACGCGCTCTAACCAGCTGAGCTACCCGCCCGGAATAAAATTTAAAATTTCTCCCCGAATTAAGATCCGTGAGATTTTAATCGCTTCTTTTTTCACGCGCAAATAGCTTCGAATTAATTTGATTCAAGATCAATCAAGCTTTCACGCTTCACTGAAAACTCCATTCAACAACTCGCCAACATTTTTCCTTGAATCCGCCTCCAAGATCTCTACAAGTTTGAATGCCTCATCCAACGGGAGATTTTTAATCGTCTCGCGAACCTCATCAATGCGTGAAACTTTAGACACTTCAAATTTTTCCATTTTGACAAAATTAAAAATAAGTTGCTTAAATTTTAACTCTTCTTTTTAATTTTGCAAGTCGTTAGAATAAACTTCTCTCGTGGATACTGCTCTCAAAAAAATTATCGAAACAATGAAGGAATATTTGCCGCACGCAAATTTTGCGCGGATTAGCGAAGCGTACGAATTTGCAAAAAAAGCTCATGCGGGACAACTCCGTTTTTCCGGCGAGCCGTATTTTTCACATCCCGTCGCAGCTGCTTTTCACCTCCTCACTTTGCAACCCGACGAGGATGCGCTGATTGCCTGCCTGCTTCACGATGTGATCGAAGACACGGCGGAAGAGGTGGAGACAGTGGAAAAGAAATTCGGCAGCACCGTCGCGAATCTCTGCCTCGATATGGAAAAACTCGGAACAGTCCGCTACAGCGGACAGGAGCGGCAGATCGAAAATCTGCGGAAAATGTTTGTCGCGATGGCGCGCGACCTCCGCGTGATTTTTATCAAACTGGCCGATCGCCTCCACAACATGGAGACTATTTCTCATGTCCGACCAGACAAACAAAAACGGATTGCGAAAGAAACGCTCGAAATCTACGCGCCAATCGCAGCTCGGCTCGGTTTATTTGAATTTAAATCGCAACTCGAAGACCTCGCGTTTCAGGCACTCGAGCCGGAGGAATTTCGAAAAATCGAAACAGCAGTGGCAGGTACCTCCGGGGGGCGGAAAAAATTTATCGAGAGGGTGAAAAGAAAGCTCAAAACTATTCTCCAGAAAGAGGGAATTGATGTGAAAGTGGATGGTCGCACGAAACATTTTTATTCGATTTGGCGGAAGCTGAAACTCAAAAATTATCCGAGCGTAGATGAAATCTATGATCTCTTCGCGCTGCGGGTGATCACGAAATCCACCGCTGATTGCTATGCTGCGCTCGGCGTGATTCACAATCATTTCACTCCCCTCTCGCACCGTTTCAAAGATTTCATCGCGGTGCCGAAATCGAACGGCTATCAATCGCTCCACACGACTGTGATCGGACTGAATCGCAGTTCGCCGACGGAGATTCAAATCCGGACGGAAGAAATGCACGAAACGGCTGAACGAGGCGCGGCGGCGCATTTCATTTATGCGGAGAAAAAGAAATCTGTGAAAGCAGAGGAGGAAAAATTGAAATGGATTCGCGGACTGGTCGAGCTCCACGAGCAGATGAAAGACAACGCCGAATTCGTGGTGAGTCTCACGAGCGATGTGCTCGAAAATCGGATTTTTATACTCACTCCAAAAGGCGATATTTTTGATCTTCCCGCCGGCGCCACTCCTGTCGATTTCGCCTACGCGATTCACACGGAAGTCGGAAATCGTTGCGTGGGAGCAAAAGTGAATGGGAAGATCGCGAAACTCAACGTGGAATTAAAAAACAGACAAATCGTCGAAATTCTCACAAAAAAAGATGCGAAGCCAAACCATTTTTGGCTTTCTTTCGTGAAAACAAGTTCCGCAAAAGCGAAGATTCGCACTTTTTTTTCCGCACTTGGTCGCAGCGCGAACATCACGGTTGGCAAAGAACTGATTAATAAAAAACTCGCGCGCCTCGGCAAGCCGCCGCTCGACGCAGATTATTCAATCTTGAAACATTATAAAAATGGAAATCTGAACAAACGAGAGCGCGAACTGCTCCTCGAACGGATTGGCAACGGTAGCGTGAGTTCGAGCGCGGTGGTAAAAAGTTTGTTTGAATTCGAGGAGCTCGCGGTGAAGAAATCTCGCAAAAAACCGATTGCTTCGTTAAAAATTCCCGCCAAAGATGAGGTAGTGATCGAAGGAGTGAGCGGAATTTCTTCACAGTTCGCGAAATGCTGCAATCCTAAGCCGGGTAGCGAAATCATCGCGGTAATGGGACGACGCGGCGCGATGATTCACGCGAAAAATTGCAAGCAAATTTCTCGCGTCGCGGAGGAAAGGAAATTAAAAGCATTTTTCGCGAGCGACGTGAAAACGAAACTTGTCAAAATCGAGGTGGCGGGAAGAAATCGTGTCGGTTTGCTGCGCGACATCGCAGAGGTGATCGCGGCAGCGGAAGTAAACATCGCGGATTTGAGTTTGAAAAAAAGCGACAAACACGAAATTCTCCACGAACTCATAATCGAGGTGGCAAGCGTGGACGAACTGGAGAGATTGCTCGGAAAACTGGAAGAAATCGAAGGAATCACATGCGCCGCGCGCGTTTAAAATTCAAAAAAATCAATCCGAGAACCCCGGCAGCGAGAACCGGCAGCGAAAAAAACGCGCCGCGCGGGATTGCGAAAATGAAACCGTCGAGCGGTTCCCGCCAAAAAAATTCGACGAGGATTCTGCTGCTGCCGTAAAAAGTCAGAAACAGGAAACTCAAAATTCCGGTTCGCGGTTTTTTTTGAAAAGTGAGAAAAAGAATTCCTGCGATTATAAGATTTTTTGCAGCTTCAAAAAGTTGGGAGGGAAAGCGCGGAAGCTCATCCGTGCGCGGAAAAACAACACCCCACTCCCCGCCGGTTGACCGACCGAAAAGTTCTCCGTTCATGAAATTTCCGATCCTGCCGAAAAAAAGTCCAATCGCAGCGGGGATGACGAGTACGTCTGAAATTGCGAGAAAACTTTTTCGCCACTTTTTCGCCAACCAAAAAACAGAGATGAGAACTCCGATCAGCCCGCCGTGGAAGCTCATCCCGCCGTGCCAAATTTTGAAAAGCTCGAGCGAAAAAAGATTCTCGAAATTGTAAAAAAGGAAATAGCCGACTCGCCCACCGACAATCACGCCAAGAATAACCGCGAAAACGAGATCCTCGATTTGTTTTTTAGTGAAATCAATCAGTCGGTTTTTCACCAAATTTTGCAGCCAAAAAAACGCAAGCAGAAAAGAAATCGCGTAAAAAATCCCATACCACCGGATTTCGAAAAAACCGAGATCAAACGCGATGGGGTCGAGAGAGTGGTGAAAAATCACGTAGGAATTTTAGCTCCAATCGCGCGTCGCGGAAACCACGCGTGAAGTTTTTTCAGTTACGTTTTCGAGAATTTCGCGGAGATAATCTTCCGTTTTTTTGAA
>JAHISY010000049.1 GCA_018817365.1 Patescibacteria group bacterium
GCCTGTGGTCGTGGTGGACGATGAGAATCGCGAGAACGAGGGTGATCTCATCGTCGCAGCGGAAAAAACCACTCCTGCAATCATCAATTTTTTCGCGAAGGAAGGGCGCGGTTTGATTTGCACTCCGATTTCGCGGGAAATTGCAGAACGGTTGAATTTCCAGCCGATGAACGGAAATTGTGAAGATCCGGGAGGCTGCAATTTTGCAATTTCCTGTGATCTGAAAAAAGGAATCGCGAGCGGCATCTCCGCTTCCGACCGCGCGAAGACAATTCGCCACATCGTGAGTTCGCGTGCGAAAGCAACTGATTTCGTGCGTCCCGGTCACGTCTTTCCGCTCCGCGCGAAAGAAGGCGGCGTGCTCGTCCGCGCCGGACACACTGAAGCGGCAGTGGATTTGGCGAAGCTCGCGGGGTTGCAGCCGGCAGGAACGATTTGCGAAATTATGAAAAATGACGGCACGATGGCGCGCTTCCCCGATTTGCAAAAATTCGCGAAGAAATGGAAATTGAAAATTATTTCAATCGAAGATCTGATCGCATTTCAATTAAAAAAAGGGAAATTTGTTGAGCGAGTGGCGGAAGCCGCGCTGCCGACAAAATTCGGAGATTTTCGAATTTTCGCGTATCGGAATTTGCTGAATCCGGCGGAGGAACATCTCGCGCTTGTTCGCGGGAAAGTTAAAAATAAGAAAAATGTGCTTGTTCGCGTGCATTCGGAATGTTTGACCTCCGATGCCTTCCAGTCGCTCCGCTGCGACTGTCGCGAACAAAAAGAGGCGGCGCTGAAAAAAATCGCGAAAGCAGGCGGAGTGTTGCTTTTTATGAAACAGGAGGGTCGCGGAATCGGGCTTTGCAACAAAATCCGCGCGTACGAATTGCAAGATGCCGGCGCGGATACAGTCGAAGCGAATGAGCGACTCGGCTTCGCGGCGGACGAGAGAACTTACGGAATTGGCGCGCAAATTCTCGCCGACCTCGGATTGACTTCGATTAAACTTCTCACGAATAATCCGAAAAAACTCACGGGAATCGAGGGCTACGGATTGAAAGTGGTGAAAAGAATCCCGCTCGAGACAAAACCAACCGCGCGAAATCGTAAGTATCTCGCGACAAAAAAGAAGAAACTCGGGCATCGATTAAAAAATGTTTGAAAACTCCAAAATCTAAGCGCCAAATTCCAAAAGGATGTTCGAATTTGGGATTTGTTTGGGGTTTGGAAATTGGAAATTGGAATTTAAATTCTTTAAATTCTCTTCATGTTTTCCAAAAAGCAACTCATGCGACGTGCAATCGAGCTTGCGAAGAAAGCCGCTAACCCGTCACCGAATCCACGCGTCGGCTGCGTGATTTTGCGAAACGGTCGAATCATCGGCGAGGGATGGCACGAACGCGCGGGTGAACCGCACGCGGAAATTCTCGCGCTCCGGAAAGCCGGAAAGCGCGCGCGTGACGGAGAACTTTTCGTAAATCTCGAGCCGTGCCACCGTTTCGGTCGAACCCCGCCGTGCACGCGCGCAATTTTGAGAGCAGGAGTGAAAAAGGTCGTGATCGGAATGCCTGATCAAACGAAAGCCGGCGGCGGCGCGGAATTTTTGGCGAAGAATGGAGTGGTGGTGGAAATGGGAATTTGCGGGAAAGAGTGTCGAGAGCTGAATCAAATTTGGCTGAAAAATGCCAATTCGTTAATCCCCGAGACCTGCCTGCCGGTCTTCAACTCCGAGGTCGCTCAGATTCGAAGAATAGGCAATGCTTCTCGAGGACTGCCGTTCGTCGCGCTCAAACTTGCGCTTGATTCGAACGGATCGACGATTCCGGTACGCGGGAAAAAGTGGATCACCGGAAATTCCGCGAAAAGAAAAGTGATGCGGCTGCGGCGGAATTTTGACGCAATCGCGGTCGGTGTCGGCACGATTTTGAAAGACAACCCGCAGCTCACTGTCCGCGGTTTGAAAATCAAAAAGCAGCCGACTCGAATAATTTTCGATCCAAATTTACGAACGCCAAAATCAGCAAAAGTTTTGCAAAGCGGTGGAACGATTTTGGTCTCGCGGAAGCCGGTGAAAATTCCGCGCGCGCGAAATTTGGTAGCGCGTAATTTCGACCTCAAAACGATTCTCAAAAAACTTTTCAAACTCGGGATCAGTTCGATTTTTCTAGAAGGGGGTGAGACGACCGCGCGGAAATTTTTGGCGGAACAACTCATCGATCACATTTTTATTTTTCAGAAAAATGCGCGCGGCATTCCGAAAATTTGTGGACAAAAACTGCCGCTGCAAAAAGTCCGTAAATTTGGCAACGACACGTTTTTCGAGGGAGCGCTGCGAAAATATTAAACAGCGCCGACAACGTCAGACGCAAAAATAGCCTACCGAGGCAGGCCATTTTTGTTTTTGTCCAGAAACTTCTACTATTTGAATTGCAAGCAACTCAAATGATTTCGGTAACTGAACAACTACATTTTAGCAAAATTGGCGACAGAATGCAAATTTTTTGGAGTGGAAAATTAAAGTCTCACCGCTTCTTTCATGTATTTCTCCGGAATATCGTCCACCCGCATTTTTTCCAGCGGCAGGAATTCGAGTGGATCTTTGTGCTCCCCATTTTCAATCACCTCGAAATGCAGATGCGCGCCAGTGGTAATGTAGCCCGCTCCGCGCGTACCGGGAATCCCGCCGGAAAGTCCGATGAGATCGCCCGCCCGCACTATCTCTCCCTCCTTTACGAGAATTTTCGAGATGTGTCCGTATGAAGTAGCCAATCCGCCGGGATGCGCGATCGTAATGTAGGAATAGCCCATTCCGTTATCTTTTGCTTTGTAAATGATACCTGGCGCGGCGGCAGCCACCCGCGAATTTTGCGGCAGTCGGATATCGATCGCGTGATGAGGAATTCCAAAACGTTGTTGGTAGCTCGAATCCAAAAAATACGCGGTAATCCCCCGCGCGGGATTCACTGGCCACAGCACCCGCGGAATGCGATTCGGAAAAATCACGCCGGAAAGTGTCGCAATGGATTGGTCTTCGAGCAGATTTTGGAATTCATCCTCGCCCAAATCTTGACGAAGCGTTTTGAGCTGGCTGTCAATCACGCCGAGCTGCGACTTTAATTCTTGAATTTCCGTGAGCGCCTCCGCCTGCTGCCTCCGACTCTCCTCGACCAATTTTCGATATTCCGCCTCCTGTCCGCGAGTCTGTTCAAGCAACTTTTGCTTCGCCATACGCATTTCTTCAAGTCCGTCCGTGCGATCGATAATTTCCTGCTGCAGCAGTATTAATTTTCCGCGCTGCGTGAGAAGCGCGCTTTTTACCCCTTCGTACTCTTTTTGCTTCTCTTGTAAATTAAAAATCAAACTCGCGCTCACGTTTTGGAGAACATCGAGGTAAGCCTTTTTTGTTTCCACATCCGCGAGCGATTCATCGGTGAACAAAAATTTGAGAGTGGAAATCTCTCCCGTTTCCCAATCGGTGTACTGCATCGTCTCGGCATACGCGACGCGAATGAATTCGTTCAGCAAATCCCGCGAGCGAGCGAGCTCCACCTCGCGCATCTCCGCTGATTCTTCGAAATCAGCCAGCTCAAGCTGTACCGTTTTCGTATCTTTTTGCAGTTCCGCGAGATTCACTTTTTCACGCGCGATATTTTGGTCGAAAACTTTCAGCTGCTCGTTCAACGTATTGATCTGCGCTTCGAGCAACGGAAGTTTTTCTTCGATAATTTGCTGGGCTTGACCCTGAGAATTGAGATAGATTTTATATTTATCGTCGATCTCGCTGCGAACGAAAAAAAGCGCATCTACTGTTTTGCCAGCCTGTTCAAAAAGTCCGCTCCGCTGCACAGCCGCGACAGTGGCGGAGGCAGTAAAAACTAAAAAAATAAGTGCGAAAGAAAATAATTTTAGAATTTTCAAGCTTTTAATTTTAAATTAAAAATTTCTAATTTTAAAACCATTTTGAATTTTTCAATTTCTTAATTTTAAAAAGTTTCAATCCCGCACACGAGACAAATATTCGAACCTGTTTTTAAATTAAAGATTAAAATTCTTTCCTCTGCTGCCAACTGCAAACTGATAACTGCCGACTATTCTGTTTTCTGAATTTTAATGATTCGCGTGCGGACGTTGTCGAGCTTCGGAATTTCGAGAATCAAAACATTCTTTTTGAAAGTCGCTCGCGCTTTTTTGGAATTCACCATTTCGGGCAAAACAATCGAGCGGCTGAACGGTCCAAAA
>JAHISY010000050.1 GCA_018817365.1 Patescibacteria group bacterium
TACTGATCAATCCTGCTGCTCGAAAGCATATCGACAAGAGCGTTCACAAGGACAGCGGAGATAAGAATAACAACAATGCCAATTGCCGCATATGTGATGAGTTTTTTTGCTTTGTTGATATTCTCGTCATTCCCCGCGGAAGTGATGTAAAGGAATCCTCCATAAATGAGAAAACCGGTGGCAATCAAGCCGAGAAAGAGAAGAACCCAGTTAATTATATTGAGTGTCAAAGTTCGCAGACCGGCATCACACAGACCTTGATCGACTTGCCACTGCGTACAGGTGGCGGTGATATCGTCCGCGAGCACAGCTGGAGCCGAAATTCCGATTGCGGAAACACCGAAGAAAGCAGCCAATCCGAGGGTGAGAGCTTTGAGTTTGGTAGACATTTTAAAGGGGGTTATTTTTAAATTATTGAAATTTTAACGAAAGGAGAATAAATTGCAAAACTTTTGTCAATCTCGATTCATCGCGATCATAAAGCGAAGAATGTACTCGAAAAGCAGCACAAAATCGAGAAAAAGCGAGATGGCTGCTTCGATTGGAGAAATTTCTGAATTTGCGCGCGTGATTTTTTGGAAGTCGTGGGCGGTGAATCCCGCGAACAACAAAATTCCAAAACCGGAAAAGATTAACTCGATGCGGCTGCTCCAAACTGCCACCCCAAAAAGATGGAAGATGAAAGTGATCACGCTCACGCAAATCATTCCGATCAATCCAGCCATCAAAAATCCGCCGATGCCGGAGAGATCCCGTTTCGTCGTGAATCCGTAAATCGCCATTCCGCCGAACATCGAGACGGCGGCGAGGAGGGCTTTTCCCAAAATTCCAATCCCCGCGGTGAGAGTCGCGAATGCCAAAATTGGAACGAGCGTGAGACCGAGGATCCCTGCGAAAAGAATTAAAAAAAGATAACCGAATCTTCCGACGCTCCATTTTCGCGCGGTAAAAATTAAGATTAACGTGACGGCAAACATTGCTAGCAAAAATCCGCCGTTGGAAACGAGAGCGGGCGGCAACCAAAACATTCCTGCGAAAATTCCGCCAGATACCGCGGTGAGCGCGAGCGCGAAGTAACCCATCGTTTGTCCGAAGAAAGTTTGGGTGGAAGCGGAAGGTGAGCGAGCGAGAATTTGATTCATCGTTAAAATTTTCCGTCAGCCAAAATCTTTTTGCAAATGCAAATGCGAAATGTAGGAGGGCGTTGTCTCTTCAAAACAAAATTTTGTAATTTTTAATTTTGTGAATAAATCTAAAATCCAAATTTTTAAAAAGTTTCAAAATTGGAACATTCGATTTTGTTTTAAAATTCGAAACTTAAAATTTAAAATTCATCTTTTTAGTCTTTCAATATTTTAAGTTGAATTTTTGATGTATTGTTTGAGACGATTGCGATGAGAGGTTTTCGGTGAACACAAAATTTCTTCAAAAAAAGTTTTTGAACTCAAAAATTGTTCATGCGGATTTGCGCTTCGATTTCTCAAAATCTAAACTAACCGCAATTTAAAACACATTTTTTCGTGTCAAAAGATAGCACCGTGGTCGGTCTCGATATCGGAACCAGCAAAATTCGCACCGTAATCGCGAATATTGACGAACGGGACATTTCGCCGAATGTTGTCGGCGCGGGAGTTTCTCCGTCATCAGGACTGCGGAAAGGGGCGATTGTCGATGTGAACGAAACGATTTCGTCGATCACGGCTTCGCTCGAAGATGCGGAGAGGATGAGCGGCAATCCGATTCACCACGCGGTGGTTGCCGTCGGCGGGGCGCATCTCGCGGCGCAAGATTCGAAAGGCGTGATCGCGGTGCCGCACGGCGGGGAGATTTCTTCTGCAGATATCGAAAGAGTTCTCGAAGCGGCGCAGGCGGTCAATATTTCTTCGAATCGGCAGATTCTCCGCGTGATTCCGCAAAATTACACCGTCGACGATCAAACCGATATTCGCAATCCGCTCGGAATGAAAGGAGTTCGCCTCGAAGTCGAGGCTCACATCATCACCGGTCTCGCGCCGGCTCTCAAAAATTTGGAAAATGCCGTCCATCAGTCGGGGGTGGATGTCGATGATTTTATCCCCGCGCCACTCGCCGCCGCGGAAGCTGTGCTCTCGAAACGACAAAAAGAACTCGGCGTGGTCGCGATCGATATCGGCGCGAGTTCGACCGGCATTTCGATTTACGAAGAAGGGGTGGTGATCGGGACTTTCGTTCTTCCAGTCGGCGGGGACTCCGTCACGAACGACATAGCAATCGGATTGCGGACGA
>JAHISY010000051.1 GCA_018817365.1 Patescibacteria group bacterium
ACAAACTTATTCACTCCGCCGTGGATGCCGTCGGTTAGCTTCGCTGCGAAGTCGGGGCTGGCTTCTTTGATCATCTTATTCGTGCCGAACCAAATCACGACAATTGATGCGACCCACCACAGCAGCGCGTGGATCTCTCCTGATTCGCTGCTAAAAGTTTTGATCCAACCGGTAGAAATGTCGTAGCCCACCGCATTATTCGCGAAAATCATGATCATCCCGATTGACAGCGGAATCGCCACCATCGTCGGCATGAAGGCGTGGCTGATAAAAATCTTCACCGGATCGAATCCGCCCTTTCCCATGTCGAGACCCGGGATCAGTTCCTTCAAGACAATCCCGAGCGCAGCCAGCGGCGATATTGCGATCGCGACCCACAGCACCACCATCCGCACTACGAAAGCGAGGAATAGCATGAAGAAAATAATTCCCACCGCCCCTGCCACGATCAACGTGCCGATCGCCGCGATCGCGAGATCCGTGCCATCGCCATTCACGCCTTTTATATGGACGATGTGCTCGAGATCAATCATGCTGGAGAGCAACACGAGACTCATATTTTTCTTGCCGAGCGAGAGCTGCTTCACTGTTTGCGGGAACCACCGCGGGTTGCCATCTTTAGTTTTGGCGGTGATCGCCTTAGTGATTGCCGAAATCTTTTCGCTGGCAGCCTCGTTTCCCTTCGCTGCTGTTTTCATCGTGTCTTTGATTTGGTCGAGGCAGCTTCGATTGGCGGGGTCATCTGGATTGCAGGGCATCCGAATTTTTTGCTCTCCGGAAATCGTGCGCGGCAGCGAGAAAATTGCGGTAGCCAAAACATCATTCGTGGTGAGGACGAAACGCGCGGCGAAAAAAGTGAAATTCACAAGAATGAGCGCGAGTACGAATTTCGGCAAAACTTTTTTCAATAGCCCGATTCCTCGTTCGCCCCCCCCGCCGAAAATCACCATCGCCGCGATGATCAGCAGAATTAAAATAAAACCGACATTCACGAAGTTGCGCACTACCTCCCATACGAGATGCAGCGTGTCGCCCATTCCGCCGTCGAGGATGAAGGTGCTGTCCATCAAATCTCCCAAAAAGATCGCGAAAATAAACGCAAAAAGGACGATGACCATAATTACTCCAGAAAGAATCAATGCAACCGGTCCGGTCCACGCGCTCCAGTCGTCCGGACCGGCAGCGAGTGCGGGTTCCGCAAATATCGCTACGAGCGCGAGCGCGCTGATTATCGGCAGCGCGGGGAGCAGCCAGCGGGAGATTTTTGCGAGAAGGCAGTGAAACTTACACATTCTCTAAATTTTTAGGATCGATATTTTCGTTTTGACAGGCTTGGAAAAACTTAAAAAGCAAGCGGGCTTCCGTGGATTTTCCCAAAATTTCGGATTCGGGCGGCACCTCGTCTTCTCCCAAAAATTTCTTGATCTCGGCGGAGGTAATTGAGTCCCTCCCTTTTTC
The DNA here is from genome assembly GCA_018817365.1 of Patescibacteria group bacterium. GTDB lineage: Bacteria > Patescibacteriota > Gracilibacteria > JAHISY01 > JAHISY01 > JAHISY01. Next base: position 1,459 of record JAHISY010000051.1, read on the forward strand.
AGCCAGCAACCTGCCGATTTTTCCATTTGCGGCGATGTCGCTTTTTCCGAATTTCACGAGCCACTCCTGCACAGTCGGGTGGCGCTCTTGCAGTGTTTTAATTTTATTTTTCAAATCATCTTCCGCAGCTTTTTTAACATCGGGGGTTTTTGGGAAAAGCGGACTGAAATGGTTTGTGATCAGTCCCACCCCTCCGGCAGTTACCCAAGCTACTGGATTTGAGAGCAGTTTGATTGGGTTGAATTTTGCGAGCGCGAGATTGACGACAACAATGCCAATCAGAATATCTTTGCCGTAATACAGAAAAGCAGAGCTAAGACTTCCCCACTTCCGCGAGAAGAAACCGTGCGGATTTGAGTTTGATTCAAATTCCCGATTTTTGCGGCGATACTCCTCCTTTTCGGATTCCGCGATGATCTGCGCTTCATCTTTTTCATTTAGCCACTCGTTGAAATTTTCCAAAGCTTTGCTTTCGCCGTTTTTAGCAGTTTTCAAAAGTTCAACGGCAGCCGGATTTTGTGAAATTTCCTCCTCCCAAATTTTCTGAAACTCCTCTTGTGAAATATGTTTTTCACCGACCGATTGCATCATCGTTGAGTGAGCTTCATTCAAAAAGCGAGTCGCGCTTTCGGCGTTTGCCTCTCCAGCCACCATTGCCCACTTTTGGAGATAAGCAGAAATGAATTCTTTTTTGTCTTTCTTCTCCGCGAGCGTGCCCGCCTCCCGCAAAAATTGAGGATTCATGAGCAGCTTCTCGACCTCCGGCGCGTAAACTCCCGCTTTCGGCACCAGCAATTCGTGGTATTCGAGCGTCGGACCGTCCGCCATTTTTTCGAGAGCGCCGATCCATTCTTTTGTTGATTCTTCAGCGACTTTTTGCAAATCAATTCCTTTCTGTTTGTCGGCAGGCACGGCTTTCGCCGCCGCTTTCAAATTGAGAATGAGCAATTTCCGAAAACTCATTTCGAGGAAAAACAGCGTGTTTTCGTAAATCGTTTTTTCCGGATCGTTGGTGGGGGCGTTGCGGAGATCGTGGATTTTATTTTTGACATCCATCTCGAAACCGGGATTTTCGTCGAGGAAAAGTTTAACTTTATTATTTTCCGCAACTTTTTCGTGAGCTTCGGCAGATTGTTCGGGAGTGATCGCGACTTCATTTTTGAGCAGGTAGTCTATTTTCATTTGGTCGAACTTTTTTACAACTGCCTCAAATTTTTTTTGATCAAGACCAGGAGGAAGATTCATTTTGAATTTGGTATCATTTTTTCGCAAAAGCGAAGGCCATTCACTTACGTCTTTTTCTGTCATTTTTGCGAGCTCATCGACCGATCGAAAAATATAAATACCTTTATCGGCGGCTTCCCGAATTTCCTTTTCACTAAAAGATTTTTCTTGGTATTCCGTTCGCGCTGCAAGTTCCTGCGCCAATTTTGAACGCGGGAGAAGAATAGGATTCGAGGTTTTTAGAGTTTCAGCCATTTTTTAAAGTCGGAGAGCTCGCGCGATTAAATCAATTAATTCCTCTTCGCGCTCCACTTCTTTCACGCGGGAGGAGAGCAGATCTCGCAGCTCGGCGGGATCCTGCCCGAAAATGTGGATTGTGCGGATCGGCTGCCACTTTCGATTCACTCGCAGTTTCAAATCTGCTACGAACGGCGGATTGTAAATCACCCAAAATTCCTGAATTTCGCCGAACGGAATAAATTCATTCTCCACCCGAATGCCGTGTTGCGTGATCGCAACCTCGAGGATTTTCGCTTCACAATGATGTAGCAGCCAGTAGACCGCCACGAAAAGCAGGAAAGCAATCGTGAGCGTGATTGTCTGCGTGAGTACGCCGAAAGCGATTATCCCGACTCCGATTACCGCAGCCACGAGATACCACAGTGGTCCGCGCGGGTAATCGAGAAACTCCGGAGAATAAAAAACATGCTGGATTTCTCCGTGGTGAATCTGCATTTTCGAATCCGGTTTATTTTCAGAGTTCAGTTTTGGGTTTTTAAATCTTGCTATTTTAGCAGAATTTGGCTTATATTTCAATGAAAATGGGTGTTTCGTGAAATTAATACGCTTTTTTGTCAAGCGGTGGAATTTCCGCAAAAATCCAATTAAAATTCAGCAGATGAAGCGAAAAATTCCCCTTTCGGAGAAATCAAAATTGCCTCAAAAAGCCCGCCCTGAGCGATCCCGACTTGTCGGAAAAGTTAAACGGGTTCTCGTGCTCGGTTCCGGTGCGCTGAAAATCGGCGAAGCGGGCGAGTTTGATTATTCCGGTAGCCAAGCGATCAAAGCGCTTCGAGAAGAAAAAATTTCCACGATTCTCGTGAATCCAAACATCGCCACCAACCAGACTTCCGCAGGCGTGGCGGACAAAGTTTATTTCCTGCCGGTTACTCCCCGCTTTGTCGAACGCGTAATCGAAAAAGAAAAACCGGATGGAGTGCTGCTCGCTTTCGGCGGGCAGACGGCGCTGAATTGCGGAGTGGAGCTGGAGAAGCGCGGGGTTTTCCGCAAACACAAAGTTCGAGTTCTCGGCACTCAAATTTCCGCGATC
>JAHISY010000052.1 GCA_018817365.1 Patescibacteria group bacterium
CCCTAAATTTTCACAGACCCCGCGGGCAAGGGGTTTGCTGAGCCTGCCGGAAGAGGCTGGCTTGAAATTGGCAGGCGAGATTTCAAGCAGCCACGGCGAGCCGAAGCTCAAGCCGATTTACGCAAAAACTGGGACGAAAGCAAGTTCACGAGGAACGAGCATTCCGCGAGCTTTCACGAGCCCGCGATGAACGCGAGCAAAAAGATTATCTTTGGCAGATAATTTTGCGTCTCCGGATATGACGGGAGAAAACGCGATCCCGTGGTTGCGGTTTCGAACACGAGAACCTCTCTGTCGAAGCCTGTCATCCCCAAATTGGATTTTGGAAGTTGGACATTGGATTTTGGAAAATCCACGAGCTTTCAAAGAACGGACTCTTAGTTTAGAATACTTTTATCTGTTTTTCAAGTCTTAGAGCAGATAATCCTTACAATCTTAAAGCTCTTTATATTCCTTCCTAATTATCCTTCGCGAATGTCTGAATTCGAACTCTCCGCTGGCGTTTATTCCCCCAACCCCCTCTCGATTGTCGGCGGCGAGGGAGCGGTTGTTTGGGATGCGGCGGGGGAGAAATACATCGATTGCGTCGGCGGGCACGGAGTTTCGAGCGTCGGTCATTCGAATAAAAAAATAGCAGCGGCGGTCAAAAATGCATGGACAAATTATGCGTTCGCGACAGCGCGGCATCCGCACGCGGTTCGGGAAAAGTTTCTTGAGAAACTTTCTGAGAAGATGCCATTCGAAAAATCCAAATTTTTCCTTTCCAATTCAGGCACGGAAGCAGTCGAGGCGGCATTGAAATTCGCGCGGCTAGCGACCGGTCGGACGAAAATCCTCGCGGCGAAGCGCGCGTTTCACGGTCGAACTTTCGGCGCGCTCTCGGCGACTTGGCGACCGGAATTTCGCGAGCCTTTCGAACCGCTCGTGCCAGACTTTGATTTTTTTGCTTTTAATAAAGTTGAAAGTTTGGAAGAAAAAATCAATTCTGAAACGGCGGCGGTGATTCTTGAGGTAATTCAAGGTGAGGGCGGAGTCCACATCGCCACGCAAGAATTTCTCGACGGCGTCCGGAAACTTTGCGACAAAAACGGCGCGCTGCTCATTCTCGACGAAGTCCAGTCGGGAGTGTGCCGGACAGGTAAGTTTCTCGCGCTCGAAAATTTCGGCGCGCAGCCGGACATCGTCTGCCTCGCGAAAGCGCTCGGCGGAGGCTACCCGATCGGCGCGACAGCTTTTCGTTCCGACCTTTTCGATGACAAAAAAATTCAAGGCTTGCACGCCTCGACTTTTGGCGGGAATCTGCCGGCGTGCGCCGCGGGTCTCGCGGTTTTGGATTTTTGCGAGAAAGAAAATTTATGCGAAAAAGCAGCAGAGGACGGAGAGTTTTTGAAACAAAAACTATTAGTTAACCCCCGAGATATCTCGGGGGTTAACGACTTCTCGCCGAAGATTCGAGAAATCCGCGGACTCGGTTTGATGCTTGCCGTTGAGTTTAAAATTCCGGCGAAAGAAATTGTGGAGAAACTGGAGACGGCGGGAATTTTAGTTTTGCCAACCGGTCCAAAAACAATCCGCCTGTTGCCGCCGTTGGTAATTTCACGAGAGCAGCTGAATAAAATCAGCGCGGCTCTTTCGGAGATCTTGAATATTTGACAGCCTCAAGCGCGTTCTTGCCAGCCAAAAAATTTAAAACAGCAAAACATTTGTTGAACCGACGAACGAGTCCTTTCTCTCTTAAGGGCAAGTTTTCCGGCGAGAATTTGATGTCGAAACTTGAGACATCGGATTCTTTCAAAAGCTTTCCTGTGGTTTTCATCCTCTCGCCGCATTTTTCCAACAAACCCCCTCGCATTCCTCTCGGGATGGCTTCTATTTTCAATAGATCAAGATCTGCCCGAATTAAAAAATCCAGCAGCTTGTTAAGATTGCTCTCTTTAGCTAATTGCCGTAATTTCCGCAACGGAGTTTCTGCAAAAACGCGATTAATTTTTTTCCGCTCATCGGAACCGAATTTAGGAGAAGGAGCTTCTCGAAATTTGTTAAAATCTGCCATATTCGTCGCTAATTTGACTTTTGATTTTAGCACGATAAAATAATTTTTGCAAAGATGCAAGCATCTGAATTCCTTGCCGAAATAGTAAAGATCTACTCCCCCTCGGGGCGGGAGGATGAGGTTACTAAAAGACTGAAAAGATATTAAAATAATTTCATAATATTAATTTTCTCAAATGCCCACAATTGTAAACGCAATCGAATTTCGGAAAAATTTGCCGAAATATTTAAAAAGTGCTGGCAGACAGCCGGTTTTTATTCGTGAAGGCAGGGCGCGTCGGGTTTTGATCTCGGAGGCTGATCTTGAGCGCACTCGTCCAATTTATATTTTCGAAGACGGCAGCGCGATTGAACCAATTTATCAGGACGATCCCGATGCCGAGCTGATCCGAAAAGCGCGCAAAGAAGCTCGGTCAGACAAACTAGAAACTCGCAGTCTGGATGAACTTGAACAAGAACTTCAGCTTTGAAATGAAGCGAGCAGCCGCCAGTCCGAAATTTCGCAAGATTTTTCGAAAATTGCCAAAACATGTGCAAAAAAGTTTTTTTCGCCACATTGCTAAATTACCGTCCAGCTTTCCGTTCAACGATCCGCAAGTAAAGAAACTGCGTAAGCCGCTTGCAGGATTTCGTTTGAGAATCGGAGACTACAGATTTATTTTTGATACTGAAGGCGACAAAGTAATTTTTCGTTCAGTGGCTACCCGCGGACATTCTTATAACAAGAAAAAATGAACTCCGCCGAATTCCTCCAAAAAATCGTTTCGATTTACTCCCCCTCGGGACGGGAGGAGGAGGTCGCGAATTTTATTTCTGACGAAGCGAAAAAATTGGGGTTCGAAAAAACAGAAGTTGACCATTTCAATAATGTTGTCCTCAAAATCGGTCCGACAACCGCCAAAAAGACAATCGTGCTGCTCGGACATATCGACACTGTGAAACCGTTTCTGCCGGTGAAAGTTGAGGATGGCGAACTTTTTGGTCGGGGGTCAGTCGATGCGAAAAGCGCGTTTGCAACTTTCGTTTTTGCCGCACTTGCCGCGAGCAAAAAATTAAAAAATACGAAAATAATCGTGGCGGGAGCTGCCGGCGAAGAGAAGCACGGAATCGGCGCGCGGATTCTCGCGGAAAAATTCAAAAAACCGGACGCCGTGATTGTCGGTGAACCTTCCAGCTTCGAGGGAATCACGCTCGGCTATAAAGGAACCTTCTCGATGGAATTTTTCAAGCGAAAAACATCGATGCACTCCGCGAACGCGAGCGAGCAGAATGTGATCGAGGAAGCAATTGAATTTACCCAAAAAATCAAAAGCTTTTGCGATAAATTTAATTCTGGTAAATCGGCGTGGGAGGGGCTGCAGCAGCGGGTGGAGAAGTTCGTTTTTGATGAGGTGAACGGTGTCGAGCAGGTGAAGGTGCGGGTGAAATTTCGAACGCCACTTGGTTTCGATTCTACGGACGCGGGGTTAAAAAAACTTGTCGGCGAAAATAGAAATGGCGGAGAGATTTCTTACCTCCAAAGTTGGGGCAGCGAAGCAGCGTGTTTGGCTTCGAAAAATTCTCCGCTCGTGAAAGTTTTTCTCGCCGCGATTCGGGCGGAGGGCGGCACGCCTGTTTTCAAGGTCAAAACCGGCACGGCCGATATGAATACTTTTATGAAAGCATTTCCCGACACGCCGACAGTTTCGTACGGACCCGGCGACTCGAATCTCGATCACACTCCAGAAGAACGGATTCATTTGAAAGAATTTGAAAAATCGATTGCCATACTCACAAAAGTTTTGGTGAAATTGGATGAAAGTTTGTAAAATGCAAAGATGCAAACAACTGCTTCAAAACACATCAACATTCTTTTCCCTCTTTCAAAAAAGAGGGAAGGCGAAGCAGGAGCTTTTAAATTGCAGGGGGGAAGCAGAGACGGAGATTTGATTGAGGCGAAGCACTCGCACGAGAAACAGTTAACCTGCCACCTAGGTGGCAGGTTAACTCCACTCCGGCAGAGACGAAGATTTGAAGAGATGAAGCAGGAGCTTGAAAATTTGTAGCTTGTATTTTTCAGCAAACGGTTTCTTCGCGCAATCAAGGGAATCAAGATTCAAGACGAAAGGCGGAAAATATTCAATTCTAAATTTCCACTCTCCAAGTTCCACCCTCCACCTTCCAGTTTTAGCTTGTTCGCAAACAGCTTCTCGTCTAAAATCCGCTCATTAAAATTTAACCTTTTTCACCATGCCAGCCCTCACCTCGTTTCTCTCCGCCAACATCGTTTGGGTCGCGGGAGGAGCCGCTCTCCTCGCGATTGCGTTCGCGATTTTGAAATATTTTCTCATTATGCAAGAAGATGCCGGCAGCGAAAAAATGCAGGCAATCTCGAAGCAAGTTCAAGAAGGTGCGGCGACCTTTCTCAATTCCGAATACAGGTGGCTCGCAATTTTTGTGGTCGTGGTGGCGACCGCAATCGGCTTTTCGAAATCCGACGGGCTGGGAATCAAAACAGCAATCGCGTTTACGAGTGGCGCGGCGGCTTCGGCGCTCGCCGGTTATTTCGGAATGCACACCGCCACGCGAGCAGCTGTCCGTACGACGCAAGCTGCGCGAAAAGGTTTAGCCAACGCGCTCGCGATCGCCTTCAGCTCAGGAGTGGTGATGGGTATGAGTGTAGTCGGTCTCGCACTCCTCGGACTGGCAACCTTCTTCTTTCTTTACACCGACGGCGGCGCAGCAATCAACCCCACCACGATCGGACAAATTATCGGTTTTAGTTTTGGTGCAAGCTCAATCGCGCTTTTTTCGCGTGTCGGCGGAGGAATTTTCACGAAGGCGGCGGATGTCGGTGCAGATTTGGTCGGTAAGGTTGAGGCTGGCATTCCAGAAGACGATCCGCGCAATCCGGCGACAATTGCTGACAATGTCGGCGACAATGTCGGCGATGTGGCGGGAATGGGCGCAGATTTATTTGAATCATATGTCGGCTCGATCGTAGCCGCAATGACGCTCGGCGTGTTTACTTTCGGCGGGGATGTGAATATGAAATCCGCGGTCGTACTGCCGCTCGCAGTGGCGGGTTTTGGAATTTTCGCGTCGATGATCGGCACCTTTTTTGTAAAAACCAAGAACGAAAAAGGACTCCACGCGGCACTCAGCCGCGGGCTGATGGTAGCTTCCGTTCTCGCAATTGGCGCTTCCTGGTGGCTCACGAATAAAGTTTTTGCACTACCCTCTGGCGTCGAAGGAATGAATCTTTTTTACGCAATTGTCGCCGGCATCGTGGCGGGAGTAGCAATCGGTAAATTGACAGAATACTACACCTCCACCCACACCCGTCCGGTTAGGAACATCGCGAAACAGTCGGAAACCGGCGCAGCGACGAACATCATTCACGGACTCGCGACTGGAATGGAATCGGTGGCGGCGCCCGTACTCGTCATTTGTTTGGGAATTTTCGCGGCAAATCATTTCGCCGGAGTGTACGGCGTAGCTCTCGCGGCAGTAGGGATGTTGTCAACTCTTGGAATTTCTCTTGGAATCGATGCGTACGGACCGGTGGCGGACAACGCGGGAGGATTGGCGGAGATGGCGGAATTGCCAAAAGAAGTCCGCGAGCGAACTGATGCGCTCGACGCAGTGGGAAACACGACGGCGGCGATCG
>JAHISY010000053.1 GCA_018817365.1 Patescibacteria group bacterium
TAGTTTCGGGTTTGGGTTCGGGGATGGGTGCGGGTTTGGGTTCGGGGGTTTCGGGTGTGATTGGTTCGACAATGTTTTCAACAATGGGAATTTCGGGTTCGGTTGTTTTTTCTGGCGTCTTAATGTTCTCGACGACGGTTTCTTCGGGCGGGGCGAGGGGCGGGCATGCCCGCCCCCTACGGGTTTGAATTTTTAATTCTGAATTTTGCCGCATTAGCACCGCAATTTTGCGCTCCTTCTCCGCGGCTAAGGCGCTTTCCTGCGCCAGTTTTTCCTCCAAGATTTTGATCTTTTCCGCCAGCGGTGAAACCTCTGCCTGCTTCACTTTTTTCACAAAGCGCCATTTTTGAATATGCGCCCCTGTCTGGTAGGGTCGTGCGGAACGACGAGGCTTGCGCCCCGAAAGGCGCCCCACGAGAAATTTATGGATATTTTCGGGCGAGTGAATCGACCACTTGTGGCGCGAAAAATTCACTCTCAACGCTCCGGAAGAAAGACCAGCGGCAACCGCCAATTCGGAGAAAGTCATTTTGGTGTTTGTTACAGTTAGTGCGTAAACGCGCACTTATTGTAACATAGTTTGAAATGATTTGCAAGGAAAGGCAAAGGGTGTTCTCGCCCTCGCACCCCAGACAAGTGAGCCGAGTCTTTCCTCCACTTTCCGCTGAATCCAACCCCTCGGGTTGAAATCACCGCGCAATGTTTTGAAATTCTGTCTACCGACCCCTCGGGTTGAAATCACCGCGCAATGTTTTGAAATTTTGTTTTTGTCAGTCGGATAGGATTAGGTGGAGGTGTGTAACGTTACGAGGCAAAAGGTGCTCTCGCCCTCGCACCCCGCAACAAAAGAACCTCGATTTCCGCTGCGCTCCAATCGAGAACCTTTTGTTGGCTGGGGCGGAGGGATTCGAACCCCCGGATGCCAGATCCAGAATCTGGTGCCTTACCGCTTGGCGACGCCCCAGTATTGAAATTGGAAATTGGATTTTGGAAAGTGGAAATTGGAATTTGGAATTTTAAATTTGAAAATCTTTTTATCTTCGTCTGAACCCCCATCACCCCGCTCAGCGGGAGTGCCTTCCCGCCGTGGCGGGACGACGCCCCAAAAGTGGGTGGATTTTAGCATTTTCCTTTTTTTGCTTTTTCCCGAACAACCTTTTTATTCTTTGGAATTGATTTTTCAGCTCCCCGCTCGTAAAATCTCTCGGCATTTTTTTAACTTTTAATTTTGTAAAATGAAACTTTCTGCTTCTGAGATCAGCTCGGTACTCGCGCAACAAATCAAGGATTTCAAATCCTCCGCCGAAAAATCGAACATCGGTCACATCATCGAGGTGGGTGACGGGATTTGCAAAATCCACGGACTCTCCGGCGCGGCGATGGCCGAGATGGTGGAATTCCCGGGAGGGAAGATGGGCGTGATTTTGAATCTCGAGGAGGACACGGCGGGCGCGATGCTTTTGGATGAGAGCTGGGAATTGAAGGAAGGCGACGAAGTGCGGACAACGGGGAAAATCATGGAGGTGCCTGTCGGTGAAGCGCTCATCGGGAGAGTGGTGAATGCCCTCGGTCAGCCGATTGACGGAAAGGGAAAATTAGCGACAAAAAAAACCCGCCTCGTCGAGGTGAAAGCACCGGGAATTATCGAGCGACAGCCGGTCGACACGCCGCTGCAGACAGGGGTGAAAGCGATTGACTCGATGATCCCGATCGGCCGCGGACAGCGGGAATTAATCATCGGAGATCGGCAGACGGGCAAAACCGCGATTGCGATTGACACGATTATCAATCAAAAAGGCAAAAACTGCCTCTGTTTTTACGTGGCGATCGGGCAGAAAGCTTCCACCGTCGCGAAGATTGTGGCGAAGCTGGAGCAATTCGGAGCGATGGAGCATACCATCATCGTCGCAGCGAATGCGAGCGATCCCGCCGCGCAACAGTTTATCGCGCCATTCGCGGGAGTGGCGATGGCGGAGGAATTTATGCACGCCGGCAAAGATGTTTTGATCGTGTACGACGATCTTTCGAAACACGCCGCGGCGTACCGGCAAATTTCTTTGCTACTGCGGCGACCTCCGGGCAGAGAAGCCTACCCCGGCGATATTTTTTACTTACATTCCCGCCTTCTCGAACGAGCGGTGCGAATGAATGACACGCTCGGCGGCGGTTCGATTACCGCATTGCCGGTGATTGAGACACAGGCGAATGATGTTTCGGCGTACATTCCGACGAATGTAATTTCGATCACTGACGGGCAGATTTATCTCGAAACAGATTTATTTTACAAAGGCATCCGTCCGGCGGTGAATGCCGGTCTCTCCGTCTCGCGCGTCGGCGGCGCGGCGCAGACGAAAGCGATGAAAAAAGTGTCGGGCAATCTCCGTCTTTCGCTCGCGCAATTTCGTGAGCTGGAAGCCTTCTCGCAAATCGGCAGCGATCTCGACGCGGCAACGAAAAAACAGATTGAAAGAGGTCGGCGGATTGTCGAGATTTTGAAGCAGCCGCAGTACTCTCCGCTGCCCGTTATGAATCAGATTGAAATTATTTTCGCGGCGAATGAAGGTTATCTCGACGACGTGGCTGTGGAAAAATTACAGAAGTTTGAGAATGATTTTTACGAATTCATGCACGCGAATTATTCGAAGCTGGAAAAAGAAATCGAAGCAAGTGGAAAGATTGACGAGAAATCAGCAAAGGAATTGAAGACGGCGATTGAAGATTTCAAAAAAGGGTGGGAATAAGTGGTTAGTTGGTTAGTTGGTTAATTAGTTAATTAGTTATTTTGAGCGAAAAAATTAGAAGTTATCGAGATTTGAGAGTTTGGCAGGAATCCGAAAATTTGTTCGATATGATGTGTGAAGATAGTGCAAAGTTCCCAAAAAACGACTCGATTGTATGGACAATAAAAGATCAGGTTGTCCGTTCAATTGGATCAGTCGGTGCAAACATCGCAGAAGGGTTCGCCCGCCAAACAAAAAAAGAATTTATCCAATTTCTAAATATATCTAGAGGTTCTACCGCCGAGAGTGAAGTTTGGGTAAATAGGATGAAAAAACAAAAAATAATCTCTGATGAACGTTATAAAATTTATGAAGAAAAACTAACTGCCGTTGCAAAAA
>JAHISY010000054.1 GCA_018817365.1 Patescibacteria group bacterium
TACAATCCCATTTCTTTTTTGACTGCATTGACGTGGCGGATGAGAGCTTCGTTTTTTTGAAGTTCGGCGGAGATGCGGCGGCAGGCGTGGAGGACGGTGGAGTGGTCGCGATTGAAATTTTTTGCAATCTCCACGAGACCGCAACCGAGAATTTCACGTGAAAGATACATCGCGATTTGGCGGGCGGTGCGGAATTCTTTTTTGCGGGAAGCGCCGCAAATTTCTGTGGTGGGGAGATTGAAATGTTTCGAAACGAGTTCAATTATCTCGGCGGGAGTGCGGATGGAAATCTCGGGAATAGATTCCGGCAGACCGAGTACTTGCTCTTTTTTGTTCATTTTTTCGAGCATCCGACCGAGCTCGCGAATCGTAGGTTGAGTGTGAAGGAGGTCGGCTTGCGCGGTCGTCCACGCGAGTGCGCTTTCGAGCTCGCGAATCGAGTTGGTGACGTTCATCGCGATAAATTCGAGCAGTTCGGGATCAAGAATCGCCCGTCGCTCGTGAGTTTTATTTTTGAGAATTTCGAGGCGGGAATGAAAACTCGGCTGTTCAATCTCGCAAACAAGCCCCCACGTGAGTCGGCTGCGGAGGCGATCCATCAGTTCGGTCAATTCGCTCGGAGGTCGATCGGAAGTGAAAACAAGTTGCTTTCCTTTTTGATGGAGGTCGTTAAAAATATTGAAAAGCTCGGTTTGAGTTTTTTCGCGATTCTCAAGGAATTGCACATCATCGAAAAGTAACACATCGATATCGCGGAATTTATTTTTAAACTCATCGGCTTGGAATTTTTTGGAGGCAGCCACAAATTCTCGCGTAAAAATCTCGGAGGTGGTGAGCGTAATGATTTTGTTGGGATCATTCGTCAAAACCTCGTGACCAATCGCAGAGAGGAGGTGAGTTTTGCCGAGACCGACTTTGCCGTAAATCACGAGCGGATTGTAGGTGAGACCGGGTGTGCGGGAAACCGAAAGCGCGGCGGCATGGGCGAGGCGGTTTTCATCGCCGGGCACGAAATTCGCGAGGGTGTAGCGTGGGTTGAGCTTTGCGGAAAGGATGCCCGAACGGGTTAAAACAATCTCTTCGCGACCGCGGGCTTTGTAAATTTTCTTGTCGCCCGGTTTCGCAAAAACAGCGCGGAGATTGATCGTGCGGGGATCGATGCCATCGCTGAGCGCAGCATCCACTTCGAATTCAACTTCTTTAATTTCGGAATTTTCTTCTTCAGCCGCTTGCAAAATTTTGAGCGCGTATTTTTTACTAATCCAGTCGCGCGAGAAATTGGAGGGAGCGCCGACTACGAGCGTTTCATTCTCGAGAGTGAGCGCCGCGGTATTTTGGAACCACGTGAGGAACTGAGAACGTGAAATCGTGGGCTCGAGGCGGCGGAGAATCGAAAGCCAAAAGTTTTTGTAATCCACGGGTAGTATTAGGTTGAGTTAAATTTGATTGAAAAGTTTTTCTCGAGAGGCATAGATAATCTTGTTTTTGAGCTCCAAAATTCTCAATTTTCAATTTACAATTCCTGCCTGTCGGCAGGCAGGTTCAAATAATTCTTAAAGTTTAAATTTTTCAATTTTTAAAGTGGCTTTTAATTGAACTGGTTTGATAATTAAAATTATTCGTTGGGAGCAAAAATTGTTGTTAAGCGACCAGTTGACCAATTGAGCTTCCCGAATTGATGAAGATGTTCACCTTACAAAATTTCTTTTCAGATTGCGATTGACCCTCTTCGGTTGAAGACGCAAAATAACCAAAATCCTCTCGCTAAATTTTCCAAAAAAATTTTTAATCTACTAACAAAATTTTTATGCACGAAATCGAGTTTGTGGCTTTGGATTGCGAAACAACTGGTCTTGATTTCGAAAACGACAGCATCATAGAGCTGGGTGCTGTCAAGTTTTCGCTCGCGGAAAATTCTGACAGTTTTGACTCGCTCTTTTGCTCGCCGACCCGCATCCCGCAATTCGTGGAGCGGCTCACGGGTATTCGAAATTCCGATCTCGCGGGCGCGCCGCAGTTCGGTGAAAAACGTGAGGAAATTCAAAAATTCTGTGAAGGAGCAATTCTCATCGGACACAATCTCGAATTCGACCTCGCTTTTCTCGCGGCGGCGGGAGTTGATTTTCGCGAATTTCCGAGTCTCGACACTTTTCGGCTTGCCGGTTTGCTGCTGCCGCGCGGCGAGTCGCTCTCGCTCGAAAATCTTACGACTAAATTCAACATTTGCCACGAAGACGCACATCGCGCGCTCGCGGATGCGGAGGCCACGCGGGATTTATTACGGGTTTTTGTCTCGCTTGCGCAAAACTTTTCGCGGGAAAATTGGCAAAAAATTGCAGAACTAAAATCTTCTGAAAAAAACTGGACGCAAAACTTCGCTTCGCTTGTTTTAGAGTCAGAGGTTAAATTGAGGTCAGAAGTCAAAGGTCAGAAATCAGAGGTTGCTAAATCCTCTAAGGAAGCCGTCGAAATTCGAGAGGAGGTGGTGGAAAAATTGCGCGAGAAACTTGCGAATTCAGCAACTCCTGTTCTTCTCGAAACTTCCGCGACAGCGGAAGAAATTCTCGCGGCGGCGGAAAAATCGGAGCAGCCGGCAGTGATTTTTTTTGGCAGCAATTTTACAGCGCGGCGACTTTCAGCGGAAAAATCTTTCGCGGCGCGAACGCAGATCGATTCCGAAAAATTAAAAAACTTTCTTGCTAAAAATTTATCTGCAGCCGAGCTGCCGCTCGCGGCGAAATTGATGCTCCATCCCGAAAAAAATTTTCACGAACTCAACCTAACGCGCACGGAGGGACTGCTTTTCGATTTCGCGGCGGCAGAGCGAATTTCCGAAACTTCGAAAGAAAAAGTTATTGTCTCCGATCACGCCACGTTGCCAGATTTCGAATCTGCCGAGCGACTGAAAATTATTGCGGATGCGGTCACGCTTCCCGAGAATCTCGCGCGCGCGAATTCATTTGTGATTGATCTGCCGACGCTCGAAGAGTTGCTGCCGCAGCATTCTGAAAAAATCCAGATTTGGTGGGGGCTGCTCGGTCTGCTTTTTCGCGAGGCATCTCCGCGCTTCGGGCGACTTGATCTGGCGGACGCGCGGGGATTCTCGAATTTTTCAAGAGCAATCGAGGCGGGCAAAAATTTTCTCGAAATTGCTCGCGAGAATCTCCCGCCGCGAGTCGTGTTTTTTCTTGAAAATTTTCTTGCGGAAAATTTAGGCTTTCACCGCTCGCTCCGTTCGAACGCCGCGAACGAAATCACGCTCGTGGTCAAGCCGACCGAAGTTTCGCTTCCCGATTTTTCGAATTCCATTCTGCTCGACGGGGCGGCGGATGCGGACGACGGCTTCGCGTTTGCGCGGCGGATTCTCGCGCTGCCGGAAAATTCTTCTGCTGAAAAATTACAAATCGCGGGCAAACTGCCGCGATTGCTCGTGGCGGACGATCTGCCTGATCCCGCCGCACCGCAGTTTTTTCCGGCGGTGGAAAAATTTTTGTTGAAAAATTTATCCGAACTTAAGGGAGTCACCGCGATTGTTTTTCCGAATCGGATGGAAGCGGGTAATTTCGCGAGGCGGGCGATTGCCGAATGCGACTTCCCTGTTTTTTTTCGTCGGATTCCCTCCGCCGAAAAATTAGCTTCGCTCGAAAAGGCAGCGGTAATTTTCACGATCGGCAGTCCCTTTTTTCCAGAGTGTCAGAATTTTATTCTCGTGAAACTGCCGTTCATCGTGCGTGACGGCGCGGACTGGAATCGTGAAACATTGCCGGCGACCGTCCTCCGCTTCAAGAAAATGTGGGCAAATTTCGCAAGTTCTGAAAATGCCGAAAAGTTTTTCGCGCTCGACCCGCGACTGCTCGGCAAAGATTACGGTCGAAATTTTCTCGCCGCGATTCCGCAAAAATTCGAGAGTTTATCGACGAGTAGAAAGTAGAAAGTAGGAAGTAGGAAGTAGGAAGTAGAAAGTAGAAAGTAGAAGGTAGAAGGTAGAAGGTGGAAGGTGGAAGTTTGTTGATTGCCGCTAGCCGAAGTTAACACCCAGATATCTGAGAGGTTAACTTCAAATCGTTTTTAAAATTGTGAAATTCAAAATTTGAAATTGTTTTAATCCTCCTTCGCCAAAGGTTACGGCGGACAAGATTTTAAAACTTAAAATTTAAAATTAAATTGGAGGTGCTAAAATTCCGCGGTGAATCGGCAAGTTTCCTTTCGGCAGCGGAGAGTGAATCGATTTTTTTCGCGGCTTTTTCGTCGTCGCCGGAATTCGCATCTCGAATCCCGCGTTTTTCACGCGCAAAAAAAATTCAAAAATCTGCTCACCCTTCACCAAAAAATTTTTCTTGTTCTCGCGATTTTTGCGTTCGGCAGTCTCGTCGGTTTCACGTATTTTTCGGGATTTTTTGACGTGCAAAAAGTTTCTGTCGCGCGCAGCTCGCTCGATCTTCCGCTCGAAGAAATCGAACTTTCGATTCGCGAGTTGGCTTTCGGCAAAAATATTTTCGGCATCGAAAAAGATTTGCTTGCGCGGGCGGTGCGCGAGTTGCGACCGGATATCGCGCGCGTGGAAGTTCACAAAAAATATCCGCGCGAGATTGCGGTGGAAGTTTTCAAATTTCCAATCGTGGCGGAGCTGCGCTCGAATTCCGAATCGATTTTTTTGAATGAGAATGGATTTCGCGTGTTCGGTGACGCTTCCGATCGCGACACTCTCCAACTCACGCTCGGCGAGGAAATTGATTTCGCGGATCCCGAAAAGCAGGTGATCAATCCCGCGCATCTCGATTTAATTCGCGAGGCGGTTTTTTATTTCGAGGCGCTCACCGATCTCAAAATTCTCAACACGAAATATTTTCCAATTTCTCGCGAGGCGCATCTCAAAAATGAAAAAAATTTCGATGTGTGGCTCGATCTTACGCAGGATTTCCGCGAGCAGTTGAATAAGCTTGTCGCCGCCGCGGATCTCTTGAAAATTTCCGAAAAAAAATACGAGTACATTGATCTCCGCATTCGCGGGAAGATATTTATTAAAAGTAAATAATAAACAGTTCGCGGTAAGCAGTGTGAGCAGTTCGCAGTTGGCAGAAACTGAATAGAAAGTTAAAATTCAAATCTCGGCTCTCTCTTCTTTCTTCATTTTTTAAATCAATTTCAAAATGGCTGAAATCACTCTCACCTCCGCCAATTTTGACGCGGAAGCTTCGGCGGGAGCGCTCCTTGTTGATTTTTGGGCGCCGTGGTGCGGACCATGCCAGGCGATGTTGCCGATTGTCGAGGAGTTGGCGAACGAATTCGAGGGAAAAATTAAAATTGGAAAAATCAACATCGACGAGGAGCCCGAACTCGCGCGAAAATTCGAAGTGATGTCGATTCCCACTTTTAAAATTTTTAAAAACGGAGAGGAGGCGATTTCGCTGATGGGTGCGGTTTCAAAAGAAAAATTAATCAGGGAAATCGAAAAAGTTCTTGCATGAATTCCAAACCTCCCGAAACCGATCAAGAAAAACTGCTTCGCGAATTGAAAGAGCAGAATCCCGATTTAGGACGAAAGGTGAAAGGTTTCGCGCGGTGGGTTATTATCTTCATCGTCCTGGTAAATTTATTTCCACTTCTCACTGAATCTTTTAACTTCTCAAAAATGCAAGAACTTCCACCACTCTTCTCGGCGATCGGTTTCATTCCGCTCGCAATCATCGTGCTTGTGATTTTCATCCGGCAGGTGAATCAGTATGAACGCGGAATTCTCTTCACACTCGGAAAATATTCCAAAACTGTCGATCCGGGTTGGCGGATTGTAATTCCGATTTTTCAATCGCTCACGAAAGTCGATATTCGCGTGAAGGCGGTTGACGTGCCGGATCAGGAAGCGATGACGAAAGACAATGTGAGCTGTCGAATTAACGCCGTCATTTATTACAAAGTTAAAGATGCTGCGCGGGCGATTATTGAGGTTGAGAATTTTCGCAACGCTACCGCGCAACTCGCGCAAACGACGATGCGGAATGTCGTCGGCGAGGTTCCGCTCGACGATTTGCTTGGGAAGCGCGACGCGGTTTCTAAAAAAATCAAACTAATCGTTGATGCAGCTACCGATC
Organism: Patescibacteria group bacterium; assembly: GCA_018817365.1. GTDB lineage: Bacteria > Patescibacteriota > Gracilibacteria > JAHISY01 > JAHISY01 > JAHISY01. Next base: position 6,090 of record JAHISY010000054.1, read on the forward strand.
CTTGGGGGATTGACGTGAGCAATGTCGAGCTGAAAGACATTGGCTTGAACGACGAAATGAAGCGGGTGATGGGTAAAGAAGCGGAAGCGGAGCGGGAGAAGCGGGCGGTGATTATCAAAGCCGAGGGCGAGGTAATCGCTGCGGAGAATATTTCGAAAGCCGCGAAAATGCTTTCCGGCGCCGACGGCGCGCTGCATCTCCGCACACTGCAAGCAGTCAACGATTTGAGTTCGGATCAATCGAATACGACAGTTTGGATGTTGCCGATCGAGGCGCTGCGCGCGCTGGAAAGGATTGCGAGAAAATAATACCAATTCGCAATAAAAAAGCTATTAATGCCGCGTAGCTTCGGCGCTTAAAAGATTAGAATTTAGGAATAAAACCAATTTGCAAAAATGTAGGCTGTAATATTTATATTGCGAAGCGGTATAAAACTCTAAAATGTTTAAAAAGTTTCGCCTGCATTTCGCGCGGAAGCGCGACGCGAAAAAAGTCGCAAAACTTTTTCGCGAGATTGATTCCAAATTTGATTTGCGTGATTTGATCAGTTTGATTGCCGAAAGAAAGGTGGTGGTTTTGCGCGAGAAACAAAAAACTTTAGGAGCTTTTTCTTTTGTGAAACTTGGCTTGGGTTTGTTCTCGCTGCTTTACATCCATAAATTGGTGGTGGATAAAAAGTTTCGGGGAAAAGGTTTAGGAGGGAAGGTTTTGCGTAAGTTGCGAGTTTTCACGCGAAGAAAAAAAGCGCGCGGATTTTTGCTTTGGGCTTTACCGCCCGCCAAAAATTTTTATCTCAAAAATAAACTTAAAAATTGGTGGAGGTTTTTTTGGTGGCGAAGGTGATTTGTCTGAATCTTGATTTTCAAGATTTACGGATTGACTTGATTGCAAGATAAAAACTACTTGCTGAAATAATAAAACGGATGCGAAGACCTGCCTGCCTGCAGGAAAGAATCTTTCAAATCTCTCATTCATCGTGTTGTACTAAAAAATTCAGCACGAACAAGTAGAAACGAATCCTGTTAATCTCAAAATCAAGTGAATCATGATTCAGACGATGCGTGAACGAGCGAAAATTTTTTACTTCAAGAATCGACTACGGAATTTTGGGAGGTTTTTTTGGTGGCGAAGAGATTAACTCAAAATTTCCACCAACTTCTCCGCGCTGAAATTTTCCACCGCCAAACTCTTCTCCGCAAACTCCTTCACTTTCCGAGAATAAGCCAGTCCGATTGCTGGCGTGCCCGCGAGTTGCGCGGCGACGAGCGAGTGCAGCCGCATTCCGATGACGAGGTCAAACTTATTCACCGCTCGCACGACTCCTTCCGCGCTTTCCGGCAACTCGAGCGTTTTCCAAAGTCGCGCGTGTTTCGAATGCCGGCAAATTTTTTGCCACACCGCCGCATCGCCTTTTCCAAACTCCGCGAAGGAAATCCGCGCGTGAGTTCTCTCCGAGATTTGATCGAGCGCCCGTCCGAATTCTGCAAAAAATTCTTCCTCGATTTTCGGGAAACTCCTTGCCGAAACCAAAATTTTCAACACACCCCGTTTTTTGATTTCCCGCGTTTTCGGAATTCGATTCACCAGCCAAAAACTCGTGTCTCGCCCAAGTTTCACTTTTTTGGCGGGGATGCCGAGTTTTTTCAGTTCACTCGCGGAGGCGGAATCGCGCACACCGATCCATTCCGCTTTTCGCAAACAGAAGCGTGTGAAATTTTGCGCGTAAATTCCCGTAATCGGACCAATCGACTGTCCGAGCAAAAAAACCGGTTTCCAAAAATAACGCGCAACTAAAAGATGAATCCCCCAAATTAAGATTGCATGAAAACTCTCTTCATCAGTGAAAAGACCTCCACCTGGAAAAATCACCGCATCCGCTTCTCGAATTTTTCGCAAACTTCGCATCCAGCCTTCGCCCCTTCCGGAGAGGCTACGGCGGACAAGCCACCCGCTTTTCCAAAAACTTCTCCAGCCGGTGGGGAGGTGGGGGAGCGCATCTACGCCGTGAAATCTTCTCACGAGATGCGGATTTCCCGCAAGCACGCAAACTTTCGCGCGCGGTAGTTCTTTCCCAATTTTTTTCAAAAAGCCCGCGAGAATCAATTCGTCTCCGATATTCCCCGCCCCGAAGTTTCCCACGAGCACGAGATTGGGCGCAGTTTTTCCGTTACGAAGACGATGGAAAGGCAAGGTGGGTGAAATTAATAAGCTCCCAAATTTTCAATTTTCTAATTCTCAAATTTTCAAATAAACATCAAATCCGAAAATTTCGGGGAGTTTGTGCTGACTTGAACATTAGAATTTATTTGAAAATTTGGAACTTGGTTATTGAAAATTTTTCACAAAATCCTCAATCGTGACAGTCTCCTGCTCCTTTTTTCCGCGTTCCCGAACGGTAACCTTTTTGGATTTCACTTCTTTCTCTCCGACGACGAGGAGGTAGGGGATTTTCATTAATTCGCCATTGCGCACTTTTTTTGAAAGTGAATCATTAGATTTGTCGATACCGACTCGCATTCCTTTTTCTCGCAGCTCGGCTGTGAATTTTTCACTCGTCTCCAAAAATTCCGCAGCCACCGGAATCACTCGCGCCACTTCCGGTTGCAAAAAATTCGGCAATTCACCGGCGGTGTGCTCGAGCAGGACTGCCAAAAATCTTTCAAACGAACCGATGATGGCGCGGTGAATCATCACCGGTCGATGTTTCTCGCCGTCCTCCGCGATATAATTCAGATCGAATCTTTCGGGCAGATTGAAATCAATCTGGCAGGTGCCGAGTTGCCAATTGCGACCGATGGCATCTCTCACATTGAATTCAATCTTCGGACCGTAAAAAGCGCCCTCGCCTTCTTTCACCCCCCACTCGAGCTTCAATTTTCGCATTGCGTTTTCGAGCGCCGCCGTCGCTTTCTGCCAAACCGCATCATCGCCAATCGCCTTTTTCTCCGGTTTCGTCGCAATGAAAAGTTCGTAATTGCCAAAACCAAAAGTTTTATAAACATCGGTCGTGTATTCGATGATTTTCACGATCTCATCTTCGAGTTGTTCCGGCGCGCAGTAAATGTGCGCGTCATCCTGCCGAAATTCCCGCACGCGCAGCAAGCCGTGCAGCACGCCCGAAAGTTCGAGGCGGTGGACGATTCCAAATTCCGCCACTCGCAATGGCAGTTCGCGATAACTTGGAATTCGCTCGGCAAAAAGCTGGCAGCCACCGGGGCAGTTCATCGGTTTCACGGCGAACTCCCTTTCCTCGAATTTCGTGAAATACATATTCTCTTGGAAATTCTCGTAGTGTCCGGACTGTTTCCAAAGTTCGCTGCTCAAAATAATTGGCGTGGAAATTTCCACATAATCGCGTTTTTCATTTTCCGCTTTCATGAAATTCACAAGCTGGTCGTAAATAAATTTTCCGCGCGGGTGCCAAAATGCCGCGCCTGGCGCTTCCGGATGAAAGGAAAACAAGTCCAATTTTTTTCCTAACTCGCGGTGGTCGCGCCTCGCCGCCTCCTGCATTCGTTCCTCCCATTCCTTTAATTCCTCCGCCGAGGCAAAAGCCACACCATAAATTCGTTGCAGCTGCGGGCGTTCGCTATCGCCCCGCCAATAGCTTCCCGAGACGCGCGTGAGTTTCACCGCTTTGATTTTATTCGTGCTGTCGAGATGCGGACCGCGGCAGAGGTCTACAAAATTACCCATTTTGTAAAAACTCACTTTTTGCTCGCCCTCCTGTTTCAATTCCGCGACTAGTTCAGTTTTGAAATCTTGCTTCGTCTTTTGCAAAAACGTTTCCGCTTCTTCGATTGGCTCTTCGTATTTTTCAAATTTCAAATTTTGCTTGATGAGGTGTTTCATTTTTTTTTCAATCAGCAGAAGATCTTCGGGAATCAAAGTTCGCGGCAGCAGAAAATCATAATAAAACCCTTCCTCGATCGCGGGACCGATTCCCAGTTTTGCGTCGGGAAACATTTCCAGCACTGCGGCGGCGAGGATGTGGCTGGCGGAGTGTCTCAACATTTCACTGTCGACAATAGTTTTTTTCTTGTTCATGCTCAGTGATTTTAAAGGGAGAGGTGATAATGTTCAATGTATAATGTGCAATGAATTCGGATTGGGAGCTGTTTAGAATTGTTGTAAAATTCTCATATGGGAAGTAATAAAGCTGAAAAGAAACGTTTAAAGATGCAGATCAAGCTTGCCAAAGCGCAGGCGAAGTTAGCCGAGAGCAAGCAGCCAAAATTAGAGCAAGCGGAGCCGCGGATTTTGCCGAAGGTGGAGATTTCACCAAAAATAGAAATTTCAAAAGAAGACAAAGCCTCCCCGGCGCTGCGATTCGCCGAAGCGGTGCGGGGGATTCTGTATCTGATTGGCTCAGCTTCGCTTGTTTTGGCGGTGATTTTGCAGGAGCGGGGAGTATGGCTCACTTTGGATAATATTGTGCAGAATCTGTTGCTGTTGCGGACAGGTCAATTTGCGCTGATCGTGATCGCACTGGCTTTGTTTATCTACGGGCTGAAACATATTCGGTTAGTGAGGTAGGGTTGTTTTTAAAAGCTGTTTAAATATTTCGAACGGAGTAATTTTTACAAAAATATAGAAGTTGAAATTTGTATTTATTACTTGGTGAGTAGATTTACTGAATTAAAAAACATGCTGAAAGAGATTGATTATGAATTTGAAACCCAATATGAAACCCCAATCTACCTCAACCCAAAACCGACCTCAAAAATTCCGCGGGAAATATCGCGTCAAATCTATGCGCCTGCAAGATTATGATTATTCATCCGACGGCGCGTATTTCATCACCCTCTGTGCCAAAAACCGCGAATATTTTTTCGGGGAAATCCGAGATGAATGTAAAAATCAAAAAATTTTGATTCCAACAAAAATTGGAGAAATTGCAGAAAAATTTTGGCGGGAAATTGAAAAATTGCATGATTTTGCAATCGTGGATGAATTTGTCGTGATGCCGAATCATATTCACGGAATTATTTTTATTCAAAATAATTACGATATGGTAGAAACACGCCACGATATGGTAGAAACACGCCACGATACGGTAGGAAACACGCCACGATACGGTAGAAACACGCCACGATACGGTAGAAACACGCCACGATATGGTAGAAACACGCCACGATATGGTAGAAACACGCCACGATATGGTAGAAACACGCCAATGGCGTGTTTCTACGAATAATAACGACAAACCGAATACAATCAGAAAATTCCAACAATTACCCAAAAAATCAATTTCATCAATTATCAATCATTTCAAAGGCGCGACCAAAAAATGGGCAGACAAAAATGATTGCGAATATTTTGCGTGGCAAAAAAATTTCTATGACCACATCATTCGCGATAAGGACGAATTAAACCGCATTCGAGATTATATTTTTCTGAATCCTCAAAATTGGGGAAATGATAAAAATAATTCAGAGAATTTATATATTTAAATTTTACAAAAATCCAATTTAATCTAAATCATCTGAACCATGATTCGCCTGATTACCCATCCTACGCTCTTCGCTCCACTTTGTTTCGCTCCGAGCTTCGGAGGGCAGGAATGATTGGCAGGATTGCGTGAAGTCAAAACCCAAGACAAAAAGGGTTTTTCTTGATTCTTTTCTTTACACACTCGCTTCCTCCAACGCCGTAATCACTCCCCGCACTTTTTTCTCAACCTCCCTGAATTCATTCCGCGGAACGGAATCCGCCACTACGCCCGCGCCGGCTTGCACGGTCGCTTTTCCATTCGCCGCGAAGAGGCTCCGCAAATTTACCGCCAAAACGCAGTCGCCCGTTAAGCTAAAAAATCCCACCGCACCGGCGTACGGTCCGCGCGCATCGGGTTCGAGTCGCTGAATTATTTTCATCGTTTCAATCTTCGGCGCGCCGGAGACCGTGCCCATCGGCATTTGCGCCGCGAGCGCGTCAAAGGCATTTTTGTCTTTCCGCAATTTCCCCACTACTTCGCTCGCGATGTGCTGCACGTGCGAGAATTTTTTAATCACCATCAATTTTCGCACTTTCACGCTGCCAAATTCGCAGACTTTGCCGACATCATTCCGCGCGAGATCGACGAGCATCATGTGCTCCGCTTTTTCTTTTTCATCATTCAATAATTCCTTCGCGAGCTGCTCATCGATTTTCGCATCTCCCGTAATTTTGCGCGTGCCTGCGAGCGGGTAATTTTCCACCCGTCCGTTTTCCACTCGCACGATCAGTTCGGGCGAACTGCCAATTAGTTCCCTTTTTCGCTCTTCACTTCGTTGCGAGCTACGAAGGGCAAGCCCGCTTCCAAATTTCAGAAAAAACATGTGAGGGGAGGGGTTTACCTCGCGCAGCTTTTCGTAAAATTTCAAACGATCTCCCGCCAAATCAAAAAAGTATTTGCGGCTAATCACAAACTGAAAAGTGTTGCCCGCGAAGATTTCTTTTTTGCCTTCCGCTACCGCTGCTTCGAAATCTTTTTGGCTGCGGTTCGTCCCGCTCGCTCGCGCTGCGAATTTTCTCCCGCGACGGAGCGGTTGTTTCAAAATTTTCTCAAGCAGCCGGCTGCGATCTTCGCTCAAATAAAAATATCTCAGCTCTCCATTTTTTTTATCAAAAATTAAACCGTCGAAATACAAACCGAACTCGAAATCGGGGAAGTCGGGATGCTTCCCAAATTTCACGCTTGGCTCGAAATAACGAGTCGCCTCATAATTCAAATATCCAAACAGTCCGCCGCGGAACCCTTTTCCTTTCGGCAGTTTCGGCAAAAAAAGTTTCAACGCCTCGAAAGGATTCGGTGTGGCAAAAACTTTGGAAGCCCGTCCCGCGTTTGCGGGATTCACGATTAATTTTCCCGGTTCGCCCCGAATCACCGCGTGCGGCGCAAAGCCGAGATAACTTTTTCGTGAAAAATTGTCATAATTTCCGAGCGATTCGAGCAAAAAACAGGTTTCGAAATTCTGTTTCAACCGCGCGAAAATTCCCAACAAATCAAGATTAGTTTTAATTTTCTTTTCGCGATATTTTAATTTTTTTGGGGAGAGTTTTTCGGCGAGCAAAAAAAAACTTTTTTGGCTTCCGCGCGAGACTCCCATCAGCACCCTCCAAATTTTATCCACATCTTTTTTAGCGATTCCCAACTTTTCACCCTCCTGCTGTAGTTTCGCAATCAATTCTTTTTCACGTTTGGCATCACGGATGGGTTTTCCTTCACGAATTTTGGTTGCGGCAACTTCGGTCGTGAGGTTTTGGCGGCGCGCGAGAATTCGCAAAAGCTCGATGTCGAGCGTGCTAATTTCGCTACGGAGTTTCTGGAGATTCACGGAAGTATTTTAGCAGTTCAGCTGCTGCTCAACGACCAAATAGTTTCCGGATTTGTTCCATTGTTTCTTCTAGCGCTCTTCTCGCTGTTTTCGAAGTATCATCCGGCTCACTACCACGATCTTGGGGGGTTTCGATGGAACGCTGAGCTGGTTCGGTGAGTTTTTTAGACATCAAAAAATTTAATTAGTAAGCATTTTATGTCAAAACTTTTTAGAAGCAAGATTTGCTAAAATTTTCGCGTGCTGACAAAAAGAATTATCCCGTGCCTCGATGTGGATGGCGGGCGAGTGGTGAAAGGCGAAAAATTTCTCAATCTCCGCGATGCGGGAGATCCCGTCGAACTCGCGAAATTTTACGATTCCGAGGGCGCGGATGAGCTCTGTTTTCTCGATATCACCGCTTCCTCCGATTCGCGCGAGACGGTTTACGAGATGGTGGAAAAAGTCGCGAATCAAGTTTTCATACCGTTCGCGGTCGGCGGTGGAATTCGCTCGGTTTCCGATGCAAAAAAAATTCTCGCGGCAGGCGCGGACAAAGTTTCCGTCAACTCGGCAGCGGTGGAAAATCCAAATTTGATTTCCGAAATCGCGGAGGCGATCGGCTCGCAAAATTTGATTCTTGCGATCGACGCGAAGGCGGTCGCGAAAAATCGGTGGCATGTTTTCACCCACGGCGGAAGAAATGATTCAAAAATGAATGCAGTCGAGTGGGCGGTTCGCGGAGAAAAATTGGGAGCGGGCGAGATACTTCTCACCTCGATGGATGCGGACGGCACCAAAAAAGGTTTCGACATTCCGCTCACGCGCGCGGTTTCCTTAGCGGTAAAAATTCCGATCATCGCGAGCGGGGGTGCGGGGAGTGCGGAGGATTTTCTCGAAGTATTTCAAAAGACGGATGCGGAAGCGGCGCTCGCGGCATCGATTTTCCATTTCAAAGAAAGCTCGATAAGAGCCATTAAAGATTTTCTTGCTGCGAAGGGAGTGGCGGTAAGGAAGGTTTGATGTTGTTTCAGGTCTCCAAATTTTCAAGTTTCAAATTTACAAATTTTCAAATAAATTTCAAATCATAAAACCGAAAACCATTTTTTTCGAATAATTGTTAAAATAATTTTGTGACTGAAACGAAACTTGATTTCAAAAAGATGGGCGGGTTGATTCCCGCGGTGATTCAGGATGTCGAAACGGGCGAAATTTTAATGTTGGCTTTTCAAAACGAGGAGGCTTTCCAAAAAACTTGCGCAACGAGCGAGGTTCATTTTTTTTCCCGTTCTCGCCAAAAATTATGGAAAAAAGGCGAAACGAGCGGGAATGTTTTGCGTGTCGTCGAGATTCTCGCTGACTGCGATGATGATTCAGTGATTATCAAAGTTCAGCATGATTCAAATTTGAAGGCTTGCCACACTGGCGAGCGAAGTTGTTTTTTTAAAAAGATAAAATAAATGAAATGTCTTCTGTTGAAAGAAAAATCAGCGAAATAGCACCGGAAGGTGTTCACACGAGAGTTTCTCGTGGAGTCGCTGAAGTTATTATCGGAGATGAATTCAGAGATGTGAAAGTTTTTTTTGAAGTTGATGGAAATAGAGAAAGAGTCAGAAGTGCGATTGATATTCTCGCTTTTGGGATTGATTCGGGATCTGACTTAACTGTGAGGTTGGAAAGTGATAAAACGGAAAAAGACGAATTACAAGAATTAATTAATGATATTGAATTTGCATTAACTCATGTTTGCGGAATTACAGGATGAAAGATGCCGAAATAAATCTCGCTCGAAAACTTTTCGGTGTTTTTGAAATGCTCAAAAATTCAAATGAGTTTCCAAATTCAGGAACTTCGAAAATGTTGCGCGAGAAAGATGCGCGATTTTTTCGCACGCGAGCGGATGATGAATTTCGCGAACTCGTGGGAGTGGTCGATGGCTGCCACCGCCACTCCGATGATTTCGAAAAAGATTTTGTGCTTGAATCTTCACAAGTTTTTTACTGGCTCGCGCTTGCGGCAGTGGTTCAAAAAAAATCTTTCGCAGAATTCGAAAAAATGTTCGACCCTGAAATTTCCCGTCTCGAAAAACTGCACGCCGAAAACAAAATTCCAATCGCAAAAGTCTTCGAAAAAGACTTGCGCGAGTGTGAGGAGAAGGGTTATCTCCAGTATCTAGAATAAGAGCACTCAGTTTGCAATTCTCTCAAATCCAAATTATTTAATGTTGTGTGCTCCATGCTCCATGAAATTATTTATGAGTCTCCCAAAATTTCGAGACCGATCGACTCTCGTGGACGCCGCGAATTGTTTTGGCCAAGAGTTCGGCAATTGACAAGATTTTTACATTTTTTAATTTCCCGAAGTTTTGGGAAATTGAATCGGTGAAAATAATTTCTTCGAATTTTGCCGCCGCTAATTTTTGCCTTGCGTCTCCACTTAAAACTGCATGAGTGGCGGCGAGGAAAATTTTTGTTGCTCCGTTTTTCCGCAAAGCCTCTGCTGCCGCTGCGACCGATCCAGCGGTGTCGACGAGGTCATCAAAAAGGATCGCGGCTTTATTTTTCACATCGCCGACGACTTTTTGAATTTCGGCGCGATTGTGAGCAGGTCGCGATTTCTGGAGGATTGCGAGGTCGGTGTTCAAAACTTTCGCGAACTTCTCAGCTTTTTTTGCACCGCCCGCGTCCGGCGAGACAACCACCACATTCTTTAATTTTTTCTTCTCAAAATAATCGAGAAAAAGTTTCTGGGCAGTGAGATTATCGACCGGTTTTTCGAAAAAAGCTTGCGTCTGATCCGAATGCAAATCAAGCGTGATGATGTGTTTTGCGCCTGCGCATTCAATCAAATTCGCCACGAGCTTCGCAGAAATCGGTTCACGCGGATCGGTAATTTTGTCTTGCCGCGCGTAGCCGAAATGAGGAATGACGACGTGGATGTATTTCGCGAGGCTACGTTTCAGCGCATCGATTATTAAAAACAGTTCCATTAAATCTTCGTCCACATTTTGCGTCGCGCTTGAAATTACAAAACAGTTGCAGCCGCGCACGCTCTCGCCGATTTGCACGTATTTCTCTCCGCACGAGAACTTTTTGGTTTTCAACTTCCCCGGCTTCACTCCGGATTTTTGGCAAATTTTCTTTCCTAACTCGGCAGAACTCGAGGCGGAAAAAATTTTGAGAAATTTAAGATTAGATTTCATAGTGGAGAAATTTTAGCACTCCATCTTGAAATTCGAAAAATAAAAAAGCCCTCCGTCAAAGCAGAAGGCTTTTGAATAATTCACGGGAACAAAATTACTGATCAATCCTGCTGCTCGAAAGCATATCGACAAGAGCGTTCACAAGGACAGCGGAGATAAGAATAACAACAATGCCAATTGCCGCATATGTGATGAGTTTTTTTGCTTTGTTGATATTCTCGTCATTCCCCGCGGAA
>JAHISY010000055.1 GCA_018817365.1 Patescibacteria group bacterium
GAAGGTCGCTCGGTATTCGCCGCTGCCAAAATTACGGGATTGAAAGCGGCATCCTCCGCGAGCAATTGCTCGTAATCCGGCGAAAGCCCCCACGCCGCCAAACTGCTGATTGTTTTTATAATTTTTTCACGCACGAGAGAAAGCATTTTCCGCCACACGCTTTCCGCCGCTCGATTGTCTTCAATTTTCGCCGCCAGCCGCGTGACAATCGTGCCAGCGCGCCGGACATTCCCTTCCTCGTCGGAAAATTCCATCACGATACTCCGCGCGCCGAACTCGTCGGTGAAGGCGATTTCAAATTCCTGCGAAGCGTACGGCAGCCACTCCCCGACCGGCAACGGCTGGGAATCGGCGAGCAAAACATTTGCGGCGAGTCTCATTTTGGTCGCGCCGACAGCGCGAGGAATAATTGCAACCCGGCTGCCTTTCGTGAAATATTTTCCTTCCACGAGCTGCGCCCGCCGAACTATTAATTCCGCGCTTCCGATTCGACCCGAATCAATCTGCTGCGCCACTGGCGTGGGATTGATCGCGACGAGTCCCGCCCGATCAGCCAACATCCCCACCACCGTCACCGATTCGAAATCCAAATCGATTGGAGCGGAAATTTCGAAACTGCCCTTGATTTGATCGGTGAAAGAATTGAAAGCCGGAATTTCCACTGCCGCGCTTGCCCGCTGCGGCGGGGCGGAACCGAAATAAACCGTGAGAATGTCGAAACTCACTACCGGCTCGGAAAATTGCAATGTGAAATTGACCGTCTCGCGCCCGCTGGACGAGGGACCGCTTTTCGAAATCTCCGCAATCACGCTCTCGAGTCGCGGAGCTGTCTTGTCGTAATTGAGAGTGAAAACTTTTTCTTCGCTGCGACCACCTTCTGCATCCTCCCCTTGCAAGTGAAAATAACTCGTCCCCTCGGAAATCGCGACATCATCGAGAAAAAATTCTGCAGTACTCGCTGCCGCTGTCGTGATTGAATCCGGTTCCGGATTGTCGTCGAGCTCATAATAAAATTTTTCGCCGGTCCCGCTCCACATGAATGAAACGCGATCATCATTGCCGATGTCGGCGGAAGAAAACCATTCCTCGGAAGCAAAACCGCGGCGTTTTTCGGAATCCGGTCCGAGCGAGATGCGAGTAATCGAGCTCTCCGCCTGCTTCAAAGTAATCATTATTTTCATAAAATCGGCCACGCTAAATAAAGTCATATGATCCACGTAAATTGAAATTGTTTCGCCGTCCGCGCTCAAGCTGCCTCCGAATTCACCGGTCACTGCATCTTGCGCGACCAACCATTCTTCGATTTCTTCGTCGAAATAAACCACGCCGGGATTGCGAATATTTTCAGCAACGGAAAATTCTAATAACACCGGCTGATCAAATTGGATACCAGTACTCGACGAACCGACAAACACCGCCTCTTCGACTGCGAAACTGCCGCTGGAAGATTGGGGGGGGCTATTCACCGCCTGCGGAGCGTAAATCACGCGCTCGTAAGAATTACCGCTGTAGTCAATTACATTGGTTTTTGTCGAAATTTCCGTACTCATCCGTATCCATGCAGAAGAAAATCTCGAAATAAGATTGACAGCAAGCGGAATCTCGCCATCACGATTAACCAGTACTGGTTTTTCGCTTGTGAATTTTTCATTCGTCTCCGCGTGAATAATCGCCGCATCTTCGAGAATCACTGCATCAATCAAACGCGCCGATACGGTAATTTTTTCGCCAACCGCCACTTCCAAAATCGCTTCCGACCCGTTGATTTCGACATCGCGGAAACTTCTCCATAAATCATATTGATCCGTGTATCCGATTTCGATCAAACGGTCATCTACCGGCTCTACTATTTCATTTCCAACCGTTTTCAAATCGCTGATGTCGAGTGAAACAAACGTTGTCCGAGAACCGGAAAATCCAGCGTCGCCCATATCCGACGTGTCAATCGTAAAAATAATTTCTTTGCTAACATCTGATTCTTCCGGAAAAAAATTCGTTTGAATCTTTTCGACTTGAGTAGTCGGAGAATAAGATAAGTCTGACCCTTCAGTTTCTTCTTCAAACTCTTCATCTTCGATCTCTACGATCTCGGAGGGAGGATTTATTATCTCAAATTGGTAACCTCTGCCTCTTGTTGAAATTAAAACATTCTCAAGCTCACAACTCTCACAGTCTGTCGAACTCTCGTGAATACTGGGGTCAAAAATATCTTCCTCTACATCCGCTACCGCCCGCACTAAAAAATCGTATTCGATAATTTGCAGATCGCTAATCGTTTCGCTGTAAATCCTGTCAGGATCCTGATCAATCGAAAGAACTTCCGTGCAACCCTTGTCGGCTTCTTCATCTTCTGCCGAAGCCGGACAACTCGAATACTCTGCCTCGGTACTTGGCTTATGATAAACCCGATATTCCCCCACTATCCCGCTCACCGCGGAAGAGCTAGCCTTCCATTCTAAATCAGCTTCATAAATATATGTTTCAATGCTAAGTTCCTGCGGAGGAGTGATCCCTACTGTCGCGATGATTTCTTTATTTTCCGCCCAAGCCGCCGAAACAGTATTGCTGCCAAAAATGAATATTCCAATCAGCAACGCCACAACGCTTCGAGCGAAAAATGCGAAGCGAAATTTTATACTTTTGGAGCTGCACACGATCTTGGTTTTTAGTTCTTAGTTTTTGGTTCTTAGTTTATAGTTCATTAGTCCGTTTGAAATTTTGAATTTGAAATTTATTTGGAATTTAGTTTTTAGTATTTGGAATTTTTGTTCTATGCTCCATGCTATGTGTTTCTTCATCATTCTTGTTAAATAAAATTCCTGTAGTTTAGGAATTTATCTTCAGTGATTTTAGACAATTTCTTCATTCAACATTTCTTTTTTCACTTCTTTCTTTCTGAAGATAATCACCGCGATAAGCAGCAAAACAATCACTCCCCCGCCAATTGCGAAGTAGTAAGGTAGATTATTCGCAGCGCTGACAAACTGCACTTCCGATTCGAGAGAAGCATTCTCAAAACCGTAGAAAGCCGCGAGCTTTGCAGTATATTTCCCGGCGGGAACTTGCTTCTCGAGCCATGGAACCGTGATCTTGGCAGTCGCGCCCGGCGCGATATAACCGACATTTTCCGGAATCGACAGACTGGCGACGATATAGCCGGCATCTTCCGGAATCGGGACGCTGGCTACCACGCTTTCGAAGTCATTGATAATCTCAATTTTCCCTTCAAGTTTTTCGTAAACATTTCCATTATTGGTAAGCGTAATCGTGAAATCAGTAGAAGCTTCAAGCTGGTTGATTTCAAAAGAATTCAACTGTAAATCCTCATTGATTTCGATTTCTGCGCTCGTCGCAATCGTAGGTTCACTGCCGTATTTTAAACTTGAAACTGCAATAAACTTTCCCGATCGGATATTTTCATTCCATTCTGCTGTAAAAGTACGCGAGCTTCCCGGTAAAACATTCCCACCGGTGAGATTGAGAGGAATCGCATCAGCGATAATGAGCTCACCTGAAACATCGTCGTAATAACGCGCGATTTGCGTAAGCTGCTCACCAGTCATCGAATCAGTGAGAGTCACCGAGCCACTCGGCTTTTCATGAACATTTCCATTGTTTTGGAAGCTCACTGCGAGAATCGGATTTTGGTCCCCGAGCAAGTTTCCATTTTTAACGCCAAAACTCAGCACCTCGCCGCTATGAATCTCTTCACCGGTTACTTTGACAAGAATGAGACTCGGCACCGCTACTTGAACTTTGACTTCGCCGGAAGCGGCATCGTCGACGGAGGTGTAAATAATCGAGGCGTACTTTCCACCGGGTTGCGCGTCAGCAGGAACATTTACTTTGAAAGTAACTTCCTTTTCGGAATTCGGCTCCAAAGAAAGATCTTCCGCGGGAAACTCAATCCAGTCGCGAATATTCATCGGATGATCTGCAGGCAGATCCTCTGCCGCCACCGGAAAGCCCTCTTCATCATTTTTTGTGTAGATAGTAACCTCCGGTCGAACCGTGATAGGGACATTCTCGCTATTGATCACGCGAATCGTAGCAGAAGCGCTACCGCCCGGATCAATTGTTAATTCCGTCCGAACCGGCTTCACGCCGACTGCAAAAGCCGCCGAAACCGTGAGAGCGAGAGTGAGCAAACTCGAGAATACGAGCGTGAGTGCTTTTTTAGTCATTTGAAGGAAATTAAGAATTATAAATTATTAATTATGAATCAACTTTTTTATTTTTTTCATCGCGTGAATGATTTGAGTGAATATTTTTCAAAACTTAAATTTTTGTTCCATGTTCCATGTTATGTGCTTGTGCTTAAAAGGTAGGCGTAGCCGTATAGGTAATCGTGCCCGTGTAAGTGCCAGCCTTGATAGTATAATCCACATCCAAATCGTAATAAATAGTGTGCCCCGTGCTGTTCGTGTAGCCATTGGCTGCTGTAACTACATTACTGCCAAAAGCCGTGTCCCCGGCGCCCGCAGCAGTTGTATTGAAAGCAAAAGTATTTTCTCCGCTCGTAGCTGATGTAATTTCTGCATTCGCCGCGCAAGTGCCGTCCAAACACAGCTTATTAGTATTAGTAAGTGAAGAACTGATTGTATAAGAAACAGAGTTGGTGCTCACTGTAAGCGTGCTGGATTGAGTTTGATCGATGCCGGCATTTACCGATGGATCCACGCGAAGATTAATCGCCGCAGCATCAATAGTCATGATGAGCGCCTCATCTACCACCGCAGTGACAGAAAAAGAATTGTCGTTGGAAAGCATCGCAGTACCGGTTTCGACTACCGTAGTGGTAGCAGCAGAATCAAAGGTCGAAATATGCATCGCATATTGACCGATTGGTTCGCTAGTCTCACCTGTCGTCAGTCCGGTAATCCGAACCCAAGTCGGTGTGCCGGTAGTCAAAGCAGCGCCCAAAACAATACTGTAATGGTTCTGACTATTGGAATCTACCGTGGTAGTAGAAGTAACTGTGGTAGTAACATCAGCATCGTATGTGGCGGGGACATTTTCGATCGCCAAATCTACGACTGCAGTTTGAGTAGCATTTACTGGAAATTCGGTATCCGGAAAAGTAACATCGATAATGTCTCCTGCCGCTAGATTGCCAGTCGCCAGCTCAAAAACAATCGAGTGGGTGCTAGCTCCGCTGACATAACTGTAAGTGTCCACGCCGCTGGTAATTTCATTCGCAACAGCAGCGGCTGTCGGCAGCGACATGAAAAGCAACGCGAAGGAAATCACGAGGGCGCTGGCTCGAGCCGAGAAAGTTCTTTTGGTTTTCATTTCTTTTGGGGTTAGAAGTTAAATTTATTTTTATATTTTTAGTAATCAACTAACGTTAGTTTAGCATTTTTAGAAATCGATTGCAAATCTTTTCAGAGGGTGGAAAGAAGAAAATGGAGAGTGGAGGCTTGCTAACCCGCCTGCTGAAATTCTTATTGTCTGAGCTTATATGATCCTCGCAGGTTCAATTTACAAAATTGAACCTGCGTGGGAACCTGCGTGGGTTCAATTTACAAAATTGAACCTGCGTGGGATTGAATTTGCTCTGACTCAAAAACCCTCCGCAGGTTCAGATCCTCCGCAGGTTCAGATCCTCCGCAGGTTCAGATCCTCCGCAGGTTCAGATTTGTAATCTGAACCCTACATTTCTAAATCGGAATCGGGTCTACTCGAATCCGGCTCTCCGGATTCGCTGAACTCCAAA
>JAHISY010000056.1 GCA_018817365.1 Patescibacteria group bacterium
TCAAATTTCCGCGATCGAAGCAACGGAAGATCGCGAACTTTTTGTTCGCAAGTTGAATGAAATTCAAGTCAAAACCGCGCGCGCAATCGCAGTTCAAAACATTTCTGCGGGGGTGAAGGCTGCCAAAAAAATCGGCTTCCCTGTCATCGTCCGCGCGGCGTACGCGCTTGGCGGGCGGGGCAGCGGCTTCGCCAAAAACTCCACTGAACTCAAAAAACTGCTCGCAATCGCGTTCTCCGCTTCGCCGCAAGTTCTCATCGAAGAAGATCTCCGTGGCTGGAAAGAGATCGAATATGAGGTCGTCCGTGATTCCGCCGACACGTGTTTGACGGTCTGCAACATGGAAAATTTCGACCCGCTCGGCATCCATACCGGTGAGTCAATCGTCGTTGCGCCGTCGCAGACTTTGAATAATTTCGAATATCACAAACTTCGTGAAATCGGTATTCGCGTGATCCGGCATCTCGGGATTGTCGGCGAGTGCAACATCCAATACGCTCTCCACCCCAACCCAAAAAACGCTCACGAACTCGATTATCGCGTCATCGAAGTGAATGCTCGTCTCTCCCGTTCCTCAGCGCTTGCTTCGAAAGCGACCGGCTATCCGCTCGCGCATGTCGCCGCGAAACTCGCGCTCGGTTATCGCCTCGACGAAATTCCAAACGCTGTCACCGGCAACACGACCGCCTGTTTTGAGCCGGCGCTCGATTATCTCGTTCTCAAAGTGCCGCGCTGGGATCTCCAAAAATTCCGCCGCGTCACTACTGAAATCGGTTCAGAAATGAAATCGGTCGGCGAGGTGATGGCAATCGGTCGGAGCTTCGAAGAAGTTCTGCAAAAAGCGCTTCGGATGTTGCACATCGGCGCGTACGGCTTCAGCCATGCGAATTTCGAATTTGTCTCTCTCGAAAAAGAAATTCGCGCGCCGACACCCGAACGAATTTTTGCAATCGCGCGCGCGCTGCGCGACGGGTGGTCAGTCGAAAAAATTCACAAACTTTCCGGAATCGATTCGTGGTTTCTCGAAAAATGTAAAAACATCATCGATTTCGAGCGAGGTGTTTTAAAAAAGAAAAAGGGGAAATTAGAAAAAGTCGAGATGCTCGCTGCGAAAAAGCTTGGCTTCTCCGATTCGCAAATCGCGTGGCGGGCGGGGGTTCACGAATTCGAGATTCGGAAAACTCGTAAAAAAATGGGGGTGATCCCTTCCATCAAAAAAATCGACACCTTCGCCGCAGAATTTCCCGCAAAGACAAATTATCTTTATTTGACGTATCACGGTGATTCTTCCGATGAAATTTTGACCACAAAAAAACCGCGCGCGGTCGTGCTCGGTTCCGGCGCGTACTGCATTGGTTCGAGTGTGGAATTCGACTGGTGCTGCGTTTCTGCCGTCCAAACTCTCGCCAAAAATGGATTCGAAACGGTGATGATTAATTACAATCCCGAAACTGTTTCCACGGACTATGATATCTGCGATCAACTTTATTTCGACGAACTTTCTGTCGAGCGGGTGCTCGACATTCTCGACTTCACCCGACCGCAAGGTGTCATCGTCTCGACCGGCGGGCAGATTCCGAACAATTTAGTGGGAAAGTTGGCTGCCGCAAAAATTCCGATTTTCGGCACCTCTCCGAAATCAATCGACTGCGCGGAATCCCGTGAAAAATTCTCTCAACTCTGCGATTCGCTCGAAATCGATCAGCCCGAATGGGAAGAATTCACCAAAAATTCCGAAGCTCTCTTATTCGCTCGCAAAGTCGGCTACCCTGTCCTCGTTCGACCGAGCTACGTTCTTTCCGGCGCGGCGATGTCGGTCGCTTTCAATTCCTCGCAGCTCGAAAACTACCTCGCGAAAGCCACGAAAGTTTCAGTCGAGGCGCCTGTCGTGATTACGAAATTCGAAGAAGGCGCGCGCGAGATTGACTTCGATGGCGTGGCGGCAAACGGAAAGCTCATTATTTTCGCTGTCTCCGAGCATATCGAAAACGCGGGCGTGCATTCCGGCGACGCGACGCTCGTTCTTCCTCCGCAAAAAACTTACCTCGAAACAATCCGCCGGATCAAAACAATTTCTAAAAAATTAGCGCGCGCACTCGAAATCACCGGACCCTTCAACATCCAATTTCTCGCGAAGGAAAATCGCATCGCGGTTATCGAAATGAATCTCCGCGCTTCCCGCAGTTTCCCGTTCGTCTCGAAAGTTTCCGGACATAATTTCATCGAGATCGCAGTCGAGGGGATGCTTGGAAAAGTTCGACCGAAAAAGTGGCGGCGGCAAAATTATCAAACTCTCGATCTCAACCACGTCGGCGTGAAAGCCGCGCAATTTTCTTTCAGCCGCCTCCGTGGCGCGGATCCCACGCTCGGCGTCGAGATGGCTTCCACTGGCGAGGTGGCGTGTTTCGGCTCGAACCTTCACGAAGCTTTTCTCAAGGCGCAGATCGCCGTCGGTTTCCGGTTGCCGAAGAAAAATGTTCTCGTCTCGACCGGCAGCCTCGAAAGCAAGCTCACATTCCTTCCTTCCGCGAAAAAATTGGTGAGGATGGGTTTCAAAATTTTCGCCACACCCGGCACTTCCCGATTTTTACAAGAAAACGGGATTGCCAACACGCTCGTCCACTTCCCGCTCGAAAAGAAAAAGCCGAATGTGGAGGATTTGCTTTCCGCAAAAAAGATCGGAATGGTGGTGAATATCCCAAAAAATTATCAGCCGGAAGAGCTGACGAATGGTTATCTCATTCGGAGAAAAGCAACGGATTTTTCGGTTCCGCTTTTTGTGAATCCGCAGGTTGCGAAATTGATGGTTGACTCGCTCGAGAAGTACCGCGATTGCGAACTCCCGGTGCGGGAGTGGCGGGAATATTTAAATACATAGGATATGTTGAGGTGTCAGGAGTACGTGAGTATAACTGCAGATTTTTGATTTTGACCAGGGCTTAATTTTCAGTTTTCAATTTACAATTTTCAAATAAATTCCAAATTCTAAATTTTCAAACCTGCTTGCCTGATTTTAGAATCACCAGATTTTATATCTGCTAAAA
>JAHISY010000057.1 GCA_018817365.1 Patescibacteria group bacterium
TCAGTCGTCGGTGAGCAGACTTTTGGGAAGGGGACAGTGCAGGAAATCAGTTTTTTCGAAGACGGGACGGCGCTGAAATTGACAGTCGCGCACTGGCTCTCGCCGCGGCAGCAGCCGATCGAGGGGAATGGCGTCACGCCCGATTTTGAGGCGGTAGACAATCCCGAGACTCCGGCAGACGAGGCGCTCGATCAAGTATTGGAGATGTTTTAACTCCCGAGTTAATTCTGAGGTTTTGATTTGCACTCGGGACAAGGCTTCTCTAAAATTCAAGGCAGGATTCCGTTAATTTACAATTAACTCCCTCTAAAAATGCGCTCCAAAAACTTATTCTCGCGAAAGCGGGGATTCAAAAAGGCTCTCATCAAAAGACTTGCCGAATCAGCGGGGATTCTTTTTTCCGCGCTGCTTGTTTTCACGGCAATCGTTTACGCTATCACATGGGCGCCGGGCGGTCCGCCGCAAGCTGCGCCGGGAGATGGGAATGTGGAGATGAACTGGAGCAATGACGGCACGAACATTTTTCGCGCGAGCGGCAACGTCGGCATCGGGACGACGACGACGCCAGGACAGAAATTGGATGTGGTTGGGAATGTGAGGGCAACCTCATTTTTGTATTCGTCCGACGCAAGCCTAAAAGAAAATGTTGGGATTATTCCTGATGCCTTGAGCAAGATTGAACGACTAGAGGGAGTGTCTTTTAGGTGGAAAGAAAATGGACAAGCGGGATTAGGTCTTATTGCTCAGGACGTAGAAGGAGTATTTCCTGAATTAGTTTCAATAGACGAAAACACAGGACTGCGATCAGTTCGATACGGCAACTTGGTCGCCCCCCTGATTGAGGCAGTCAAAGAACAGCAGAAGCAGATTAAGGAATTGCAAACAGAAGTTAAAAAGCTAAAAGAATTAATTCAAAATTAAATTATTTGAACAATGCTTAAAAAATTCACAAAATATTCACTTTTTGTTTTATGCGGTCTGGCTTTCACATCTTTGGTTGTTTACGCCATAAATACGGTAGCGACCGGATATAAAATTACGCCTGGTTCAAGTGCTGCCATAGACGCTCACGGCGTTTGCAATGTGGTAAATAATAATAGCAGCAGCACCTATTTTGTTCCCACTAAAACAGCGACTGAATGGTCTTACTTTCGTAGTTATTTGCCGTCAGGGGTTTCTTTGGGAAGTTGCTGCGTGCCCGGTCTCTGTAAGGCGTGCCCCGGTCCGACAGTGCCTGCAGATGATTCTGGTTGCGGGACAATAGATTGTGATGGAAAAAATTATTATTACACTTCTGGCAGTGCTTCTGTGACAGGAACCAATTATTGTATATATCGCGATTATGCAGATATCACCTCGTCTCGGTGTGAAGGCTTGGGAGATTGTAAAGACCCCAATTCGAGCGATTGCACTTCTTATTCGGATTTGACCAAAGCCACTTGCGGAACATGTAAATATGCCTCAGGCGCGTGTAGTAGCTGCTTTAATTATTCTGCTGGAACAGCTTGCACGGGTTCAATTTATGTTGTTAGCGGAGCTACAGGCAGTCCTTATTGCACGCAGCGCGCTGACGGTTCTTGGTTAGAAAGAAGGACCGGCGCTGTGTTAAGTTTTCCCGAGTGCAGCAGTGGTGTATGCGGCAGAACGGAAACCTGTACAGTAAGTTATGGTTGCGCCCCGCAGCGTTGCTATAAAGAAAGCAGTTGTTGTACTGGAGGGACTTGCGATAATGGCTATTACTCAACCACTATGCTTTGCCCGAGCGGAAGCTATGTATTAACTAACGGGGCGTGGATTATAAAATAAAAACCGCAAGCAATTCAAACGATCTCTGCGTTGAGATCAATTTGCTTTCGCCAAAAACTCTTTCAGTTCTTCTGCCTCACTTCCGCGAAAAATTTCTTTTTCGGTGTCGTCAAAAATCAAAATCGTCGGCGCAGACTCGACGTTGAGTTTTTGAATCCGCTCCGCGAAATCAGGAGAGCTGTTGTCGACAGTCTCACCTTCGAATTTCAAACTCTCTGCCACGAAATTTTTCATCGCGGGGCACTTCGGACAAGTAGCAGTGGTGAAGAGCAGATATTTCACGAGAACTTTTTAGTAAATTCTGAATTTGCGCTCTTTGATTCTGAAAAGTGGAGGCGCGAATAGTGTTCTGACTTTTTACCCACATTGAAGTTCGCGACCGGACGGTGATAACCCATCACGCGCGTCCAAACTTCGCAGCGCGTACGATGCGACTGGATGGCTTCCTCGGCAATCTTTTGTGTGACAGCTGCTGAAGGGGTTGTTGTTTGCATCTCGTTGGAGTTAAAAAATTTTAAAAATTCTACCCGTATCCTGTAAATTTCAGATTCTTGTAGTTATTTTTTGATATTTGGTATTTGAGCTTTGGCTTTGCCGTTTGGAGTTTTTCCTAACTACAACGAATCACTCATTTGTCTTGAACCTTGATTTCCCTGATTTACCCATCCTTCGCCTTTGGGCTTCGGAGGGCAGGCTGGATTTTCTTGATTTTTTGCCTTTTGAATTTGCCTGAATTGCTTAGTGCACAATTTTTACTTTGCAATCATGTTAATCCTGTAATCAAGCGAATTATGGTTCAGACAATTCAATAATTGTTTTGAGGCTTAAAAACTTAAAATTTATTGCTTCTAGCCTCGTTTTACCATTCCGAGCATGTCCTCGAAATGGTCGTCTGGATTCTGTTTCGCCCCTTTGCCAGCCTTGATCACTTTACCGACATCGGCAAAGTGATCTTCGACAACCTGCTCGCTTTTTTGACAAGCAGTTTTCGCCTTCTCGACAACATTCTCAAAATTACTCCATTTCGCATACTGAAGAATTACCATTAGTTCCCTCGCTGTCCAATATTCAACCCCGTCTTCGTCAAGCTTTTTAAGCTCTTCGAAGTATTTATTCGGCGATGTAAGCGATTTTTTCATATTGGCTAATTAGCCGAAACAGGATTGACAAGCTCTTTTTTCGCCCCTCGACAAGCTCGGGACTTCGCCGCCGCGGAAACATAAGGAGCGTGCATTTTTTCGTCTCGATCCATCCCTTCATAGCCAATCTCTTCATCGCAAAGCGGGCAGAAATCATGCTCGCCTGCGAGATAGCCGTGCTTCGGGCAAATGGAGAATGTCGGAGTAATCGTGATGTATGGCAGGCGGAAATTCGTGAGTGCTTTTCGCACGAGATTTTTGCAGGCCTGCGAATCAGAAATTCGCTCGCCCATGTAGAGGTGCAGCACCGTCCCGCCGGTGTACATTTTTTGAAGGTCATCTTGATGCGCGAGCGCTTCGAAAGCATCGTCGGTGTATTCCACCGGCAACTGCGAAGAGTTGGTGTAATACGGCGCCTCGGGCGTGCCCGCTTGAATAATGTCGGGAAAACGTTTGCGATCCTCTTTTGCGAAACGATACGTCGTGCCCTCCGCCGGCGTGGCTTCGAGGTTGTAAAGATTGCCGGTTTCGTTTTGAAACTCGGTTAATCTCGCCCGCATAAATTCGAGAATTTCGAGCGCAAGCTGCTTTCCTTTATCCGAAGCAATGTCGAATTTGTCGCCGGAAAAATTACGAACGCATTCGTTCATTCCGTTGATCCCAATCGTCGAAAAATGATTATTGAGCGTGCCGAGGTATCTTTTGGTGAATGGAAAAAGCCCGCGATCAATCCATTTTTGAATTTCTTCACGCTTCATTTCAAGTGAGGTTTTCGCAAGCTCCATCAAATGACCAATTCGATCGAGCAATTTTTGTTTGTTGTCTTTCGCAGTGTAGCCGGCGCGCGCGGAA
>JAHISY010000058.1 GCA_018817365.1 Patescibacteria group bacterium
AAGCGTTGCGGAGCTTGTGTTTGCGCATATTTTTTCCGCATTTCGACAGCTACCGGAGGCGAATTTTTCCGTCAAAAAAGGAGAATGGAAGAAAAAAGAACTTGGCAAAATCGGTCGCGAGCTGGACGGCAAAACTCTCGGTATCGTCGGACTTGGGAAAATCGGGCAGCTTGTGGCAGAGCGCGCGCGCGGTTTCAATCTCAAAATTCTCGCTTTCGATCCGATCACGGCTTCAGAAGTGGCGGAATCGGTGGGGGCGGAACTAGTTGAATTGCAACAAATTCTCGAAGAGTCAGACATTATTACGCTCCACATTCCGCTGATCCCGCAGACGAAAGATTTAATTGGCGCGAAACAATTCAAAATGATGAAGCCATGCGCGATGTTGCTCAATTGCGCGCGCGGAGGAGTGGTGGATGAGGAAGCTTTAGGAAACTGGCTTCGTGAGAATCCGAACGCGCTTGCTGCTATCGACACTTTCGCCAAGGAACCGGTCAATCCGAAAAATCCACTGCTCCAGCTGCCGAATTTTTTCGCGACTCCGCATCTCGGAGCCTCGACAATCGAAGCTCAAGAAAAAGTTGGTTTACAGCTCGCGGATCAAGTCGCGCGCGCGTTACGCGGCGAAGTTGTCGAGTACGTTGTAAATTTGCCAGCTCGCGAAGGAGGGAGTTTGAAAAACCAAAAAGCGTGGAATGAACTTGCGGAAAAAATCGCAAAGCTGGCAGCGCAGATGCTCGGTGGCGCGAAATTAAAAAAAGCGGAATTGATAATAGCTGGAGAAATTGCCGGAGCGGATACGAAAATGCCGCAAGTCTCTATTCTGAAGGGTCTGCTCGAAACTCTCACCGACGCGGGAAATGTGAATTTCACAAACGCGGCGGATTTGGCTGAGAAGAAGGGTTTGAAGTTGAACGTCAAAACGGAGAAGAAGCTTGCAAATTACCTCAGCCAAATCGGGCTCAAACTTCTCGCCGAGAAGAAAGAAGTGGAGGTGCGCGGAACTTTGGTCGAGAACGAGCCGCGGATTATCTTCATCCAAAGTTTCCAAACAAATTTTGCGCCGGCGCGACATTTGCTGCTCACCCGTCACCGCGATCAGCCGGGGATTATCGGCAGGGTCGGCACGCTGCTCGGTGAAAATTCCATCAACATCGCCAACATGGATTTGGGGCGAAATAAAATTGGCAGCGACGCGCTGATGATTCTCGATGTGGATGATCCAATCCCCGAGAGTATTCTCGATGAGTTGCGAAGCTGGGAAGGATTCGAAGAAGTTTTGGGTGTAGATTTGTAATTTCAATGTACAATCCTCGTTATTCACGGGGACAAGCGTGCAATGGATGAATTAATTTATAAAAACTTTTTTGGCAAAAACGTGACATTTTTTGAATTTTTATTTTGCCAGACAATCGAAAAGTTGAAGAGTTATCCGAAGTGGTAAAATTTCCTCTCTTTCCAGTCTCCAATCTCCAATTTCTAACTTCCAATTTTGGATTCCGTAGCCGAAGTCAAATCGCGTCTCTCGATTGTCGATGTCGTCTCGCAATACTGCCAACTGAAAAAAGCGGGTCGGAATTTCAAAGCTTGCTGCCCTTTCCATTCTGAAAAAACACCGAGCTTCATTGTTTCGCCTGAACGGCAATTCGCGTGGTGCTACGGCTGCCAGAATGGCGGAGATATTTTCAAAATCGTGCAACTTTTGGAAGGAGTTGATTTCAAAGAGAGTCTCAAAATTCTTGCCGAGAAAGCGGGTGTCGAGCTGCCGCAAAATTTCGGCGGCGGAATTAAAAAAGAAAAAAAAGAAAAGCTGATTGAGGTCAATGAAGCTGCAACGAAGTTTTTTGAAGCGGAATTAAAAAAGAATTCCGAAGCAAAAAAATACCTCGAATCGCGAGGGGTGAAATCCGCAGCAATCGAAAAATGGAGAATCGGTTTCGCGTCAGATTCATTCGACAGTTTGCATCCCGAGCTGGAAGAAAAATTTCCCAAAAAAGAAATCGTCGAGGCGGGAGTGGCGGGGTTGAAAGAATTTGGCAGCGAGCAGCTTTTTGATAAATTTCGCAATCGAATCATTTTCCCCATCGAAGACCACCGCGGGCGAGTGGTCGCATTTACTGGTCGGGTTTTGGATTCGTCTGAACCGAAATATCTGAACTCAGCCGAGTCTCCGATTTTCACGAAAGGCGCGATTCTTTTCGGTTTCTCTCGCGCGCGGGAAGCAATGCGCGAATCAAAGTTCGCAGTGCTCGTCGAAGGTCAGCTTGATGTGATTTCTGCAGATCAAGCGAGGTTCGAAAATGTAGTGGCTTCGAGCGGAACCGCACTCACCGAGATGCACTTAAAAGCTCTCAAAAATTTGGTGGAGCGGGTGGTGTTTTGTTTTGATTCCGACTCTGCCGGAGTGGATTCGACTCGCCGCGCGCTCGAAATCGCCGCCGCTCTCGATCTCGATGCGCGTGTCGCGATTCTCCCCGAAGGGGTGAAAGATCCCGACGAGGCGATTCAAAAAGATCCGCAAATTTTTGAAGCCGCGATTGCCGACGCAGTTTCGCCGCTTGAATTTTTCTTCCAAAGAGTTTTCGCGAAATCGGATTTCTCCGAAGTTGCTGCAAAGAAGAAAGCTGTTCGCGACCTGCTCGTCTTCGCCGCCCAGATTTCTTCCGCCGTCGAACGGGAGGACTTTCTCAAAAAAATCGGACTGAAGCTCGGAGTTTCCGAAGCCGCGCTTTCGGAAGAATTTCAAAATCTGTCGGCAGTCTCCGCGCCTCGCAAGATTCAGGAAGAAAAAGAACCCGAAATCCATCCCGAAAAAATAGCAGCCACGGATTTACTGGCAGGATTGATTCTCGCGTTTCCGCAGATTGCGGGCGAAATTTCAGAACTGAAAAACCTCAAAATCGAATCCGAAATTTGGCAAAAATTGAAAGCCGCTGATTTTCACGAAATTTCCGACGTCGGCGAGGCGGGGGAGAAACTCGCTGTTTTGGCGAGTGATAAATATTCCGACTTCGGCGATGCGAAAATCAAAACTGAGATTTTGAAATTGATCGGGAATTTGGAAAAGAAGAGTTTAGTAGAAAGAAAACACGAATTGAAACTTGCGATGCAAAAAGCGGAAGAAACGGGCGATGAAAAAAAAGCGGCGGAGCTTTTCGAGGAGTATCAGAAGTTACTTGCGAAGTAGTTCTTCCGGAATATCAAAATTCGCGGCGACAGAATCGACATCCTCATCTTCTTCGAGCGCGTCCACGATTTTCAAAATTTTTCGCGCCGTCTCGGCATCTTCGACTTTTACTTCGTTCACCGGTTCAAAAATCAGCTCCGCGGATTCAATTTTCAGACCCTGCTCCGCCAATTTCCCGCGCACTGCCATCAATTTCGTCGGCTCGGTTTTGACGATCAAGAATTCGCCCTCTTTTTCCAAATCCGCCGCGCCTGCCTCGATAGCCGCCAGCTCGAGTTCCTCCGAATTTCCCGCGAGCGTGATCACGCCCTTTTTCTCAAATTGAAAAACGACCGACCCGCTCTCCGCGATTTTGCCCCCATTTTTTGAGAGCAGATGGCGGACATTTGCGATCGTCCGATTAGGATTATCGGTGAGTGCGCGGATCAAAAGCGCGACTCCGCCGGGCGCGTACCCCTCGTAAATTTTCTCCTCTATCTTTTGTCCCTCCAGTTCACCTGTGCCCTTTTTGACCGCTCGCTCGATATTTTCTTTTGGGAAATTATCCGACTTTGCATTTTCGATCGCGCTCGCGAGTGCCGCGTTCATCATCGAATCGCCGCCGCCTTCCCGTGCCGCAAGCTCAATGTTTTTCGCGTGTCGCGTGAATTTTTTTCCGCGTGCTGCGTCGACGACGCCTTTCGCGCGTTTGATCGTGCTCCATTTCGAGTGACCGGACATAGAGTTAGTAGTTAGTAGTTAGTAGTTAGTAGTTAGTAGTTAGTAGTTAGTAGTTAGTAGTTAGTAGTTAGTAGTTAGTAGTTTGTAGTTAGTAGACTAGCTTTCCGGAAAATAAAATTCAGCGAGGCTGCGCGCCCATTCGGTCTTGTTCGTTTTTGGATCGTCCGGATTTGCGAAACCGCAGGCGAAAATGAGTTCGGGCAAATAGCCTTCCGGCAGTTTTACGTTTTCCGCCGCCGCTCCTTTCTCAAATCCTGCAATGAAGCAGCCTGCCACGCCGCTCGCTTCGAGCGTCGCCGCAAAATATCCGGCGGTGAGATAAATTTGCTGCCGCGCCCATTCATCCCGATTTTTGATAATTCTCGCGAGTGTTGTCGCAACTCGGTCATCGCTAGTTTCGCCGTCATACCGTTCCGCTAAAAATTTCCGCGCATTCGCTTCGCCATCCTCCGCATTCCATGCGAATAAAAAAAGATGCGGCGCAGTCTGCGCCGCCGGCTGCGAGGCAATCCAGGTCTCATTTTTTTTGCTCGAAATATCGAGCAGAATCACCGGTCGCGAATTCAAACTGGTCGGAGTCCGCCACGCCACGCGAATCGCCTGCTCGAGAATCTCGCTCGGAATTTTTTCCGGCAAAAAGTTTTTCACAGTTTTGCGATTCAAAAGATTCGCGAGTTTAAACATTCCGATAAAATTAAGCGGTTAGATTTTACAGAATTTCTGCTGCAATTCAGCCGAAGCCAAAAGGGCGGACTTTTTATTTTTTTGAATTTGTAATTGCTGGCGCGATTCTCATCACTCGCAACAATTTTCTCCGCGAGTCTCCACCAGTCAATTAGATTTTCCGCTAAAATTCAAATCCAAAATCCAATCTCCAACTTCCAACCTCCAAAATTATGATTCTCTCCGACCGCGACATCCGCAAGGCGATTCAATCCGGGAAAATTAAGATTGATTCCCCAGACGAAAAGTATCTCGACAACATCGGACCGAGCTCGCTCGATCTTCGCTGCGGCTCGCATTTCAAACTTTATGAACATACCCACTTCCCGTTGCTCGATCCTGCCGATCCCGCGACTTTCGAAAACTGCTCGCGGATGATTGAAATCAAAGAGTCTAACACTCCTTTCATTGTCCAGCCGAACGACTTCGTGCTCGGCGTGACACTCGAATCAGTGACGCTTCCTGCCGACTTGGTTGCGCGGGTAGAAGGTCGTTCGAGCCTCGGTCGTCTCGGCATCATCGTCCACTCGACTGCCGGTTTCGTCGATCCGGGATTCAGCGGCACGATCACTCTCGAAATCACGAATATCAACCGTATGCCAGTCGCGCTTTACCCTGGCATGCGAGTCTGCCAGCTCGCGTTCGAAACCCTCACTTCTCCCGCGGAAGTGGATTATTCTCAAAAGAAAACGCAGAAATATCAAAATCAGGTTTTTCCGGAGGAGTCGCGGATTACCCGCGATCCGGAAATGGTCGAGATTAATAAACGGCGGACGATCGGCAGTTCGCAGTAAATTTTCAATTTTATCCGCCGCGGCGGATTAATTTATCAATTTTTAAATGTTTAAAACTTCACAAACTTTAATTGTCGGGATGGTGTTGATTTTGACATCGGCGGGGTGCGGGGGAGTTTCCGGAGTCACGATTTCCGAAATCGAATACAAACAGGCACTTGGAGTCGCGATTTGCGAGGCGGTCGCTGATTTGAATTCTCGCGGGGTGCTCGACGATGCGGAGGCGATTACAAACGAGTTTGACGGGCTGATCCAAAATTCCGTCAAAAAAATGGGCTATTCGGCGGACGACTGGCTTGCCGCGAAATCAGAATATTTTCCCAACGAAGCCGAACACACGAAGCTTGTGAAAATGCATTTCACGTGGTGCCTCGTTGGCGATTCAATCTCCGAATGATTTCAAAAGAAAAATCGCGGCTGCGGGAAGAAATTCTCGCGAAACTGAAAAATTTCCCATTGGCGGAGCGGGAGCGGCAGAATCGGATAATTCAGAAAAAATTTCTCGCATTGTCAGTATTCGCCGCGGCAGAGATAATCGGTTTTTTTGCGAGCGAGGAATTCGAAGTTTCGACTGACGAGTTGATTACCAAAAGTTTGGCGGCAGGGAAGCGGGTTTGTTTGCCGCGGATTAAAAAGCATTCAGCATCCAGCATTCCCTCCTCCGCTGAAGCTACGGAGGGCAAGCAGCATTCAGGACTGGAGTTTCACGAAATTAAAAATTTAACAGAATTGGAAGTTGGAGAGTTTGGCATTCGCGCGCCGAGGGAAGATTCGCCGAAGGTTGCGATTTCAAAAATTCAACTGCTGGCTGTGCCGGGGTTGGCGTTCACGAAAAACGGGGAGAGGCTGGGACGGGGCGGCGGTTTTTTTGATCGCGCGCTTAGAAAATTCGAAGGGGTGAGTGTGGGACTGGCTTTTGATTTTCAGATTCTGCCGAAAGTTCCGATGGAAGAGTGGGACGAGAAAATTTCAAAAATTCTCACGATTGGAGAAATCGAGTAAACTCATTCCCAATGAATCTCAAAAAAATCTTTTCACATGGCGTCGTCGAAATTATCGGAGAGAAAGAACTGCGTCAAAAACTAGAAAGCGATCCTTCTAAAGTTGTCATCAAATACGGCGTCGATCCAACGCGACCCGACATCCATCTCGGGCACGCGGTTTGTTTTCGCAAACTTCGGGAATTTCAAGATCTCGGTTGCAAAGTGGTTTTCCTTATCGGCGACTTCACCGCGCGGATCGGAGACCCGACCGGTCAATCCAAAATTCGTCCCGAGCTTGAGCAGGCGGAAGTGGAAGCGAATGTCAAAACTTATCTCGAGCAGGCGGGGAAGATTCTCAAAACGAACCCCGAAAGCTTCGTGTGGATTCGAAATTCCGACTGGTTTGTCTCGATTCACGATGTGCGCGCGCCAGAGGGGACGAAACTTACAATCGAAGGAGGTGGACAAAAAATCCAAACGCCGCCGCTGCCCGGTAATCACATTCTGGCGCGAACAAACGCATGGTTAGTAACGCGGATGCAAAAAAATAAAATTCGTCATTACTCTTTCGTCAACATTCTCGCAGTGCTCCGCAAAATTACGCACGCGCGGTTGATCGAGCGCGACATGTTTCAGCAACGCATCAAAAAAGGCGAGCCGATTTTTATGCACGAGCTGCTTTATCCCATTATTCAAGGAATCGACTCGAATGTGCTCGCGGACATTTTCGGCTCCTGCGATCTCGAACTTGGCGGCACTGATCAACATTTCAACATGCTGATGGGGCGCGAGGTAATGGAGATGAATTCCAAAAAACCGCAGGCGGTGATGACACTCCCGATTCTCGAAGGCACCGACGGAAAGGAAAAAATGTCGAAAAGTCTCGAAAATTATATCGGCATCACCGAGCCACCGCGCGAGATTTTTGGCAAGACGATGCGGATTCCCGATTCACTCATCCCGCGCTGGGTCGAGCTTTGCACAGATTTGGATTCTGCCGAATTTGAAAAAAGGCTTGCCCTCGACTCCGATCGGGGGCTGAAAAAGAAAGAGAACCCCAAAAATTTGAAAGCGGAACTCGCGCGCGAACTTGTCAAAATTTATCACGGCGCGGAAGAAGCGGAGAAGGCGGTGGAAGAATTCGAGCGGATGTTCTCCGGCAAGTCGGGTGGCGGGAAGCCGGATGAGATTCTCGAAATTCAAATTGAGGAGGGAGGATGGGGAATTGTCGAGCTGCTCGTGGCGGCGAAATTAGTTGACTCGAAATCGGATGCGCGACGATTGATCAAGCAGGGCGGAGTCCGCGCGAACGGAAAAAGAGTTGAGAGTTTCGAAGAGAATTTCGAAGTAGGGAAGGGCGAATTGATTTTGCAGGTCGGCAAACGAAAATGGGCGAAAATAGTTCGGGGTTCGTAGTTCTCAGATATTGATTCAAAATTCATGGAACTCATTCCAATTTTCGGAATCGGAATATTCGGGCTGGCGGTGGGGAGTTTCACCAACGCGGCGGTTTATCGGCTGAAAATCTGTGAAATAAAAAGCATTTTTTTTGGTCGCAGTTTTTGTCCGCGCTGCAAAAAAACTTTGCGCGCGCGCGACTTGATTCCGCTAGCGAGTTTTTTGCTGCTTCGCGGGAGGTGCCGATTTTGCCGGAAGAAAATATCCCCCCATTATTTTTGGGTCGAGCTTGCGACGGCTGTCGCGTTTGGCGGGGTGGCGGTTTTCACCGGTTTCGCAGATCTCGCGCTGCTCTCGTGGAATTTATTTTTCACCGCGATCTTTATTTTTCTCGCAAGTTTCGATTTCTTATTCGGCGAGATTCCCGACGAAGTTTCGCTCCCCGCCTCTTTGCTCGCATTTCTGGGAAGTTTCCTCGCTTTCACGATTGCTCCCTGCGAAAGTTTGATAGGGTTGCTTGCCGGTGGAGGATTTTTCGCGGCGATTGTTCTCATCTCGAATGGAAAGTGGATGGGAGGCGGCGACATTCGGTTCGGGCTGTTACTCGGCGCGCTGCTCGGCTGGCAAGGTTTTGCGATCGCAGTTTTCGCCGCTTCGTTTTTGGGTTCGACCGTGGGGGTCATTCAAATTCTTCAAAAAAAGAAAAAGCTAAAATCAGCGCTACCGTTTGCTCCGTTTCTCGCAGCGGGGGGAGTGGCGGCGATTTTATTTGCTGAAGAAATTTGGGAATGGTATTTGAGTTTTTTTTGAAGATTGGTTTGTCTGACAGAGGTTTTAATTTCCAATAACAAAAATCCAATTTCCGAATAAATTCCAATTTCTAAAATCTAAAGTTAATTCAAAACTCACTTCCCTCTTCTTCGCGGATTTCTTTTTCTTTTTTATTCAGTATCGACTGAATCGCGAGCGTGTAAAGCGAGCCGGCAGCCATTCCGAATACCGTGAGGACAAGCACCGGGAAAGTCATCGGCATGCTTTTGAAACTAAAAAACATCACGAAAGAGGCGTTCGTCTGAATATTCTGAAAAGCGATGATCAACAAAACTAGCGTGATCGCCATCGCTCCAACGAGGTAACGGATCTTCATTTTGAGAGGGTTTTAATAAACTCGGAGATGAGTTTAATCACTTTCAATTGATGCTGCAAACGGATTCGATTCGGCGTGCCCGCCGCGAAAGACTCTCGCACTTCTCGTTTTTGGCTTTCGGGATAGCGGTTTGCCTGCTTCTCGATTTCCGCATCCACATCTTTTTCTTCCACTTCCGGTTTTTCCGTCGCCACGAGTTTGTCTAAAATCAGCCGCACTTTCACGCGCTTTTCAGCTTCGCCTCGCATTTCCTTTCGAATTTCCTCCTCCGTTTTTTTCAGCTGTTCGAGATATTTCTGCCAATCCATCCCCCCATTTGCAAGCCGCTGTTGCAAATCTTTTAGCATCCATTCCGTTTCCTCGTCGACCAAAATTTCGGGCGTCTCGACTTTCCCGATTTTCAGCAGTTCTGCGATCAAATCATTCTCCAGCTTCTGTTGCGCCTGCGCTTCCTTCCTTCCTTTCAAATGTTTCTCGATGTCTGCCTCCACGTCCTCCCACTTTTCTTTTTTGCCACCGCTCACTTTTTTCGCGAATTCCGCATCCAATTTCGGTTCGCGCAACTCCTCGATTTTATGAAGCTTGATTTTGAATTTCACCTCTTTCCCTGCGAGGTGCTTCGCGTGGTAATTCTCCGGGAATTTCACTGCGTGTTCTTTTTCCTCCCCCGCCTGCATCCCCGTCACGCCTTCCTCGAATCCGGGGATGAAATTGCCCTCGCCCAAAATGAGCGGATGATTTTTCGCCTGCGTGCCGTCGAGCGGCACCCCGTCGGGCGTGAATCCCGAGAAATCGATTTCCACGCGATCGCTTTTCTGCGCGGCGCGATCTTTCACCTCTTTCGCCTCCGCATTTCCTCGCAGGATGTCTTTCACGACCGCCTCCACTTCTTTCCGCTCCACCGGCGATTCCTCTTTTTTCAATTTAATTCCTTTCCAATCGCCGAGCTCCACTTCCGGCAGCACCGCCACTTTTGCCGTGAATTTCAGCGGATTGGCAGACCGAATCTCGATTTTCGGATGCGAGATTACTTTTAATTTCTCTCCCTTCACCGCCTCCGCGTACGCGAGTTTGATTGCGATATCATTCGCTTCGAGCGCGATATTTTCCTCGCCGACTCGCTCGACGATTTTTTCTTCCGGAGCGTGTCCCTCGCGAAATCCGTCGATTTTCACTTCTTTTTGAAAGCGCCGCATCGCTTCCGCGCGCGCGGATTCGAGCTGCTCTCCGCTCACCTCGATCGTGAGTTCCACTTCGGATTTCGGTAGAGTTTTCACAGAAACTTGCATTACAAAAAAGTTAAAAACTAAAAGTGGGTGGGATTTTAACTCGAAATCAGATTTTTTTCAGCGGGTGAAAATCTCCTTCCGAAAAATCACCGCGAGCAGCGCGAGAGTCGCCAGCAGTGAAATTAAAATCGCTGCGGCAGGACCTTCCTCCGAAAGTTGCGCTGGTTTGGGAGAGCTCGCGTGGAGAGTCGGAACAGCAGCCTTCACATCCGCCGACGGTGAATAAATAGCCGAGACTTCGTTGCTCCCGTTACTCTCGTTTCCGCTCGCGTCCACCGCGCTCACCATGAAAAAGTAGCGTTGCCCGTTGGAAAGATTCTTTGAAAAAATTTCCCACATGTCTCCCGAAGTCACGCGATGAATGTAGCCGCCGCCTTTTGTCCCATAATAAATATTGTAAAGCGCCACTGCTTCGTCAGCCGACTCTTCCCAGGAGAGTTCGATTCCGGCTGCGGTTGAAACCGCTTGCAAATTTTGCGGGGGGTTGATCAGAATTTCGGTTTCCGCAGGAGTGTAAAAATCTTCCTCCGGCTGTGAATTCGCCGCGCAATTTTTACATTCTCCGGTGTTTTCTGCCGTCTCTGTCTCGGAAGTTTCGAGAAGA
>JAHISY010000059.1 GCA_018817365.1 Patescibacteria group bacterium
GTGGTTCCCGCTGTCGTTCCCGTGGTTGCTGCTGTCGCCGCCGCTGCCGTAAGCTCTGATCCGAATATTTTGTCATTCGTCCGCAAAACTATATTCACTCCGAGCAGGATGAAATAAACAGTTGCGATGATAATAACGGGAATTTTACGGTTTTGCTCTTTCATTTTTTAGAGGTTTGTTTGAATTGATTGATAGCCAAAACATGTTCTAGTGGAGTCCGTAACGGAATAGCACATTTGGTCATCATTAATTGCTATTGTATTGATTGTGCTGCCCACGAAGTTGAAATATTCTTCGTACCCCGGTGTGAACGGATCAACTTGATGGAGCGCCCCCAAGTACATGGCAGTTTCGGCGCCAAGCCGTTCAAAGTGGAAAAGCTGTTCGGCTTGTTCGATACCATTGAGCAGGTTCAATAAGCCAAAAGAAAGCTTTAGGTCTTCAGCCTCTTCGACAATTTTCCCAAGGTCATCTAAGCCAGCTTGATCTGTCGATATGATTGATGATTGTACAGACTTGTTGCCTGCTGCCATCCCCGTCATTTTTGTGACCGTTCGCTCTTTCTCTGGTACCTTCCATGCGCCGCCGTAGTTCACATATCCTTGAATGGATTCTTCCAACGCGAGCAGTTCTCTCAAATCAGATGTCATTCCTGAGATAGAGGCAGAGATGGTATTTGCTTGATTGAGAATGTCGCTGTTTCTTTTGATTGCTGAATTTGTTGTAATGATTAATTTATTTGTGGTTTTATTTACTATACTTGCTAGTTTATTTTGCGTTTGTTGATCCAACTCAATTGCCGATTCGATCGCGCGGTCGATTACTTCCGTTACATATTTTTGCGTGCTGATGAGATCTTTTTCTACGAGAATGTATTCTCGCATGGCTGTATCGATGAAAACATCACTTATTTCGTCTATCGGATATTCACTAGAATCTTCTTCATATAAAAAAACTTGGAAAAAGAAATTCAACTCGCCGAACACATTCCTGTAGTCCGCGAGATAAAT
Source organism: Patescibacteria group bacterium (assembly GCA_018817365.1). Taxonomy (GTDB): domain Bacteria; phylum Patescibacteriota; class Gracilibacteria; order JAHISY01; family JAHISY01; genus JAHISY01. The sequence goes on from JAHISY010000059.1 coordinate 1,011, forward strand.
AACTTTGAACTGATCGCTTGGAATGCAGAATTTCAATTCCGCGTAATTCTTCATCACCTCAAAAATCAATTTCTCTCTTCGATCGCTCACAGTCGAGGGATGCTCGAGCAGCAGATTGCCCGCGCCCGGCAGAATTCCCGCAAAACTGTTTTCAAAATTATCTAAAAAAGTTCCGTAATCGTTATCTGCTCTCGCTGTTTTGCACGCATCAATCAATTTGAGCTTTTCTTCCGGGTCATTGTTCGCGTCGTCCAAATCTTGCGCTGTTTCCAAAGTTGCCCGATCAAGCGGGTTGAGCAGCCGCGCTTCGAAAGATTCAGGGGTGATTCGCTGACCGAGATCGAGCGAGAGCGAACAAATTCCGATGATCAACAAGCTCGCGAAAACCGCGCGGCTGGCTTCAGCCGGATTATTCGCCATCCGATCGATGAAATTTTGCGCGCGATGTCGGAAGTTTTTAAACATTCAGAAATTTGCGTTTGAAAATCCAAGCAGCCGGAAGAGTTAAAAGCAATGTGATTGAAAAAGCCGCTTCCGGACCGGTGGAGGAGAGATCGATCGTGGCAGTCGAATCGTAAAAAAACGAGGAAACTTCAGACAGCACGTCTTGTTGCTCGGGAGCGAATCGGGGCGCACTCATGTTTTCCTCATCCTCAAAAAAAATCGGCGGTACGCTTGTTTGCGGAGCGAGCGATTTAACTGGCGGAGATTCTTCTTCTGAAGAATAATCTTCGATCGCTCCGCCGCTGCCGATTTCAATTTCCGCGATATTGTTCGCAGGGGCGGTTGCCGAAGTTTCAGTTTCGTCGGGGGGGAATTCAAAAACGGGAGTTGCAGACTCTTCCGCCACCGAATTTTCTTCTTCGAAATCCGCCGGCAGATCGAGATTCAGCAGCGCATCTTCCGAATACAAATCACCGACCGGGTCAAATTCCTCTGCGAACGTGGGATTCGAAAAAATCGCGAGGAGAGCGAGAGCGAGAAAAATTTTGAAAAGCTCCATCGGATTTGTCCCGCGTACGCGGGATTAAAAATTCAACCTGATTCCAGCCACGCGCGCGATTTCCGCGAGGGTGGTGAGACCGGCAGCAGCTTTCAGCACTCCATCTTCCGCGAAAGAAATCATGCCTTGCTTTTCGCGAGCGTGTTTTGTGATCTCGGCTACGGAGGCATTTTTGAGGATCAATACCTTCAGCTCTTCATCCATCCGAAAGCTCTCGGTAATCGCGAGCTGTCCGCGATAGCCGGTCTGCCCGCAAAATCCGCAGCCCTTTGTTTCCCACAAAAATTCAGGTATTTTAACCTGAATTTTTGAATTTAGACTTTTCGCTTCCGCGAGAAGCTCCTCGATCAATCTCAGTTGTTCGGGGGTGGGTTTCATTTTTTTGGCGCACTTCTCGCACGGTCTTCGCACCAATCTTTGCGCTATCACAAAACTCAAGCTCGAAACGAGCACGAACGGTTTCAGTCCGAGATTCAGCAGTCGCGGGATTGCTTCTGCCGCAGAATTCGTGTGGAGAGTGGAAAGCAGCACGTGCCCGGTCATCGCAGCTTGCGCTGCGGTTTCGGCGGTATCTTCGTCGCGGATTTCGCCGACCATCAGAATATTCGGATCGTGCCGCAGCAGCGCGCGCAGTCCTTTCGCGAAAGTGTAATCTTGGCTCTCGTCGATCTGGCTTTGCACGATATTTTTGAGGTGGTATTCCACTGGATTTTCCAGCGTGGCGATTTTGCGTTCCGGATTATTGAATTTCGAAAGGAGCGCATAAAGCGTAGTGGTTTTGCCGCTGCCGGTCGGACCGGTCACGAGAATCATTCCTTCGCGCAGCCGTATTGCATCCTGCAGATTTTCGAGCGAAATATTCGCGAACCCCAGTTCTTCGAAAGTTTTGATTTTCTTTTCACTGTCGAGCAATCGGCAGACGATACTCTCCCCGAATTCGGTGGGGAGGGTATTCACCCGTACATCGATTTTCCGATCCTCCGCGAGGAAATTTAGGCGACCGTCTTGCGGAATATTCGCAACATTCAGCCGCAGCTTCGATTCGTATTTCAAATGATTCACGATTTCGCCACCGATCTGCCGGTCAAATTCAAGAATTTTTTGCAGAATCCCGTCGATTCGAAAGCGCAGGTCGATTTTTTGTTCGTCCGGCTGAAAATGAATGTCGCTCGCGTCGGTTCGCAGCGCCCCGACAAAAATTCGATTCAGCGCTTCTTGCGCGGAAATCGCGTGCGCCTCCTTTGCGAGCTGTTCGAGATTTTGGATTTCTCCTTCGTAATTTTTGAGATTGGCTCCCGCGTTTTCATTCCGAAATTCTTCCGGTCGCCGCGGCTGCAGCGCGTGGATTTTCTCGATTTTCGCAAGGATTTCTTCGCGGCTTGCGAGACTAAGGTAAACTTCCAGCCCTTCTTTTTTCAATTTTTCGAGATATTTTTTCGTTCTCGAATTTTTCGGATTGGCTACCGCTACTCTCATTTTTTTTCCGATTTGAAAAAACGGAAACGCGAGAATTTGCTTCGCTTCTTCCACCGCGATTTTTGCCGGCAAATCCGCGCCGATTGGAGTATTCCGGATATCGACGTAAGGAATCCCGAACCGCTTCGCCGCCGCCGCTGTTTTCTTTTCCGCGAAACTGCGGTTGATTTCGCTCAAAGTATCTGCCGCACTCGCTTCCTTGAGCGACCGACCGGCTATTTTTTGGTTTTGGGATGCGGTAACTTGTTTTGTATCCACCATTTTATTTTTGGTATTTGCGAGGTTATTTTAACAAAAATAAGCAGGAAAAGCAAGCTTAGATATTGGACGTTGGATGTTGGAGGGTGGACTTTGGAAAGTGGAATTTTGCCAACTGCAAATTGTTTGAATCATGATTTTCATGATGAAAAGATTGCCATGATTGCGTGGACAGTAAAGAGTGGGCTGAAAATCAACCCCACGAGTCGCCTCGGGATTCACTTGCAAAATCGAGGTTTTTCCTCCACGGGCGAATTCTCACCACAGTTCTTGCATCAAAAAACTGGAATCCTCGTTTACGGCGAGGAGCCCAATTTTTTTCTGGCGCGAGAGACGGGATTTGAACCCGCGACCTCCGCCGTGACAGGGCGGCGCTCTAACCAGCTGAGCTACTCCCGCAGATTGGTTCTTAGTTCAGGGTTCTTGGTCAATTGGTTTATCCTGAACAAGGCTGCATAATGTGATGATTTTAAAGGGTTCTCTCTTTTTTCTCAATCTTCCATGCCTGAATGATGTCTCCTTCTTGGATTTTAATTTTATGAAGCGAAAGTTTCAGCCCGCACTCGAAACCTTCTTTTACCTCATGCGCGTTTTCTTTCTCGCGTTTCAAACTCGAAATTCGACTTTCATCGATTAGTTTCCCGTCGCGAACGATGCGCACCTTCGCGCCATTCACCATCTTTCCGCTTTTTACCATTCCGCCCACCGTTTGCTCATGACCTTTCGTGAAGAAAATTCCGCGCACTTCGAGTTCACCCAAAACAGTTTCAATCTCCTCCGGATCAAGCAGTCCGTTCAGCATTTTTTCGATTTCTTCCAGCAGTTTATAAATAATCGTATGCTGACGAATTGTCACGCCCTCGCGATCTGCGAGCTTCGCTACTGCGACAGGCACCTTCGAATGAAAGGCAATCAAAAAGTTATCAGCAGCCGCAGCCATCAACACGTCCGTCTCGCTCACATTTCCCACGCCGCCATGGATAATTTTAGCCTTCACGTTTTCATTCCCGATTTTCCCGATATTTTCTCGGATCGCTTCTAAGCTTCCCTCCACATCTGTCTTCAAAACAATTTTCAATTCCTTCAAATCGCCTGCATTGATTCTTCCGATAATTTGGCTCAGCCCGCTTGCTTTTTCTCGCGTTGCTGCATCGTGAATTTTTCGCATTTCAATCGCTTTTTTCTTTGCTGCCTCGGCATTTGGCAAAGCCTGTAAAATTTCGCCTACTCCGGTTTGCGGCAATTCCGACAGCCCGGCAATCAAAACCGGCATTCCAGGAAGAGCTTCTTTTACGGTTTTTTGTTTCCAATCAAACATTTTCTTCACTTTTCCGACTACCGGTCCGATCACGAAATTGTTTCCCGTTCTCAGCGTGCCGGTATTTACTAAAACCGTCGCGACCGGTCCGAGCGATTTATCCAATCGCGACTCGATGACCGTCCCCACTGCCTCGCGTGCAGGATTAGCTTTCACCGGGTCGAGATCATTTGTCAGCAAAATAATTTCCAGCAACTCTTCAATGCCTTGATTTGTCGGCGCGCTCACTCCGACCACCTCTGTTTTGCCGCCCCAATCGGATGGCTGCAAATCGTGCTCCGCGAGCTCGCCCTTCACTTTTTCAATGTTTGCGCCAGGTTTATCGATTTTCGTAATAGCTACAATTATTGGCACCTTTGCCTCGCGAGCATGGTTGATCGCCTCCACTGTTTGTGGCTTCACTCCTTCTTCCGCCGCGATGACGATGACGGCAATGTCAGTCGCTCGCGCGCCGCGCGCCCGCATCGTCGTGAAGGCTTCGTGACCGGGAGTGTCGAGGAAAGTAATTTTCCGTAATTTCTTTTCCTTCGATTTTTCCGAACTCGCCACCTCGACTTGATAAGCTCCGATGTGTTGCGTGATTCCACCGCTTTCGCCTTTCACGACATTTGTTTTCCGAATCGCATCGAGTAACGTGGTTTTCCCGTGATCGACGTGTCCCATCACCGCCACGATTGGCGGTCGTTCGACGAGATTCGCCGGATCGTCTTCAAGCAGCTTCGCGATGTTGCCTTTCAAAATTTCTTTTCCGCTCACCGCACTCGTATCTCGCGCGACATTGCAGCTGAAAGCCTCCGCCACGATTGCTGCTGTCTCAAAATCGATGATTTGATTTAAATTGCTCATCACTCCATTTTTCAACAACTCTCCCACGATTCGGATTGGGCTCACGCCCATTTTTTCTCCGAGCTCGCGTACGGAAATCGCATCCCCGATTTTGATCTCGCCTTTTGCAGCGGCAGCCTGTTTGCTCGTATCTTGCATCGCTTCCTCGAAACGCTCCTGTTGGCGAGTGATGCGCTTCACTTTTTCTTTTTCCATTTTTTTCACTTTTCGTGAAATCAATTTTTCACTCGCTTTTTTTGCCCGCGCCCACCGTGCGCGTGCGGCTTCTTGATCGCCGCTCACTTTTTGTTCGTCCGGCTCCTTTTTTTTCGCCGCCTCTGCCTCTGTCTCCGCGCGCTTCTTTTTTTCAGCTATCTCATCAGTTTCTTCTTCGGGTTCCTCGTCAAAAACCATGCCCATCAATTCCTGTTCAGGTTCTTTTTCTTTTTCCCAATTTTCCATAACTTCATCCGCTTTTTTCGCGTCGATTTCTAGCGCCTTTTCAGCCACGCCAAAATTCGAGAGCTTCGCGCGAAGTTCTTCCGTTTTGATTCCGAGTTTGCGGGCGAGATCAGAAACTCTCATAAAAAGCTGAAAAGCGTGAACGCAATTTTAATCGAAAATCGCGAAAAATGCGAGTATTTGTATTTACGGGACTGCTATCGAAACCGGAGACTCAGTTCTCAAAGTCCAGTTAGTAGTCGGCAGTTTTGTTTTTTTTATTCGAGCGAAGTCGAGAATCCGAGTGGGACGAACCCCCACATTCTCTGTTCGAGTTTGTCGAAAACGGAATGCGCGTGGCTTCTCGACTCCCTTCGGTCGCTCGAAGAGAAGAATGCTCCGTCGCTCGAAGAGAAGAAAGTCCTCGGTCGTTCGGAGAGAAGAGGGGTTGACAAAAGAAAAATATTAGTTAAAATTGACAACCCTAAAAATAATTTAATTAACTTTTTAAAATGACTGAAGAACGAACGATGCCGTCGGCGGATTACAATCGAATGAAGGCTTTTTCAAACGCTACTATTGAATCGTACGAGGACGAGCACGACAAAATACCGATAGAAATACTGCTCCGACTTTATTTGGAAAGGAAATTATCCGCTTTTCATCTCGTGACGTCTGATCATTCTACAGAGATTGGTCGAGTGGAATTGTTGACCAAGTTTTTGGAAGAAAAAAATGCGGCAGGCAAAATTTCGCGAGCGGAAAAAGATTTTTTAAACTATCTACTTGAGGCAGTTGAAATCAGAAAACAAGTTCGCGATGAAATTACTTATTGGAGCGTATTCAAAGAAAATATTTTGCAATCCGCGATTGAGAATCTTTCAGGTCGTCCGGTTATTTCAGAAATAAGAAAATTGGTTATCAAGCTAATAAAAAAAGTTTCTGAAGCTAGCTCTTCAGCTTCTCAATCTGCATCCGCAACTTCCGTTCCACCTCATCTACTGCATTCGCGATAGTTTCTCCGCTCGCCTCTGCCCTTAGCGAATTTCCTGTGAAAGTGAGCTGCACTCGAAGTCCAAAATTTGGCGAGTTGTGTTTTTTTCCGCGAAAAAGATTCACGTGAATCTTGACCGCATCTTCGTCCGCCTGATTTAGCCGGTTGTCGAACTTTTCTAATTTTACGAGCTTCTTCTCGATTAATTCTTTGTCTTTGTCCGAAGTTTCATACCCATCTTCGCGGTAGCTGAAAATCATTTTTTTGGGGTTAAATTTTTTGATTCAATCCGCTTGCTAGATCCCTCAACACCTCCGCTGGATTTTCTGCTTTTGTCACTCCGCTTGCCAGCAATACTCCTTTCGCTCCCAATTTTAACGCGGTTTTCACGTCTGCGCCATTCTTCACGCCCGCGCCGACGAGGAGGGGAGTCGTGCCGACTTTTTTTACCGCATTTTCCACGATTTCCGGATTTGCCGTCGTCACCGAAATTTCCCCGCCGATGAGTTCCGGCGGTTCGACTGCGACAAAATCGGGCTTCAATTCCGCCGCGATTCTTTCCGCTTCCGCGTCATCTTCTGCGCAAATTATTACTTTCAATCCAGCAGCTTTTGCCGCTGTCACGCACTCCGCGAGTTGCCCCCCGAGTCTTTTTTCCGAATGGTTCAGCAGCGTGCCGACCGCCCCCATTTTTTTCACGAGAGCCGGAGGGATTCCGCCGGTGAAACTTCCAAAACCGACCGCATCGACGTGTTGCGCGAAAACCGGAATCGAAACCGCCGCCGCGACTTTCTCCAAATCGAGCGCATTCACCGCCACCGCGATTTCCGCGCCGGTTTCCTCCGCGACGACTTCGTGAATTTTCGCGAGCGCGACCGCGTTTTCACCAACCGCTGATTCGTAAGTTTTGAAATTGACGATGATCATTTGGAAAGGAAATAAGGTTGGTAAGGTTCGTAATGATTATAAAGATTTAGATTGGAAAGTGAAACTTTTGTGCTTTGCCGATTGTCCAATTTTCGCCGTGACCGGGGTGGACGATTATTTCCGGCGGTAATTTTAAAAGTTTCCGCAAACTTTCCCGCAGCGCTTCAGCATCTCCGCCTGGCAAATCGGTTCGCCCGACATTCTCGCGGAAAAGCGTGTCGCCTGAAAAAAGTTCATTGTTGATTCGAAAACAACAACTTCCCTGCGTGTGACCGGGAGTGTGGATCACCTCGATTCGTTCGTCGTCGAATTTCAAAATATCTCCATCTTCCAATTTCTTTGCGACCGCGACTGGCTCGAGTTTCAGCGAAAAATCCGGCGGGTTCGGTTCGCCGCTTGCCACAATTTCCGCTTCATTCAAGTGAATCGCAATCGGCGCTCCCGTTTGCCGCGCGATTTCCGCGAGCGCGCCGAGATGGTCGGAGTGCGAGTGAGTCAATAAAATCCATTCAACCTTCGCGACGCCGATTCCACCTAAAATTCCCGCCGCATCGCTGCCGGGGTCAATGATAACTGCTCTTTTTTGAGTATTTTTCAAAATCCAGCAATTTTCTTCTAGCGATCCAGTTTGGACTTTATTTATAAGCATAACAGCATTAAGCATACAGCATAACAGCTTCTAAAAAAGCCATTGTATATTGCACATTGAAAATTGTGCATTGGTTATTCCCCCCAATCTTCCTGCACTTCCGGCGCGTCGTCGAGGATGACCTCCGGTTCGAGTTGCTTCACCTCGAGCTCCGCCGAACACTCGTCGCACGAAATAATCTCACCCACCTCGCAGTCGTCCGCAAGAGTGATGTCGGCATCGCATTTTGGACATTTGGCAGTCTTCATAAATTAATAATTAAAGAAAATGAAAAGTAATAAATCTCTTAAAACGCGAGGATTTTAGCGGCTAGATTTTTAAAAAACAATTGCACGCTTGTCCCCGTGAAAATGGGGATTCCACAGGATTAAAGCTGCCAAATCTTCGTCAAGGCATTTTTGAATTTTCGTGTTTCATTTGTCGTTTTCCGCTGCTCCGCAGCAATCCATCGACTGCCGATTTCGAGTTGTAAATTGCCGGGCATGCCGGGGGCTTTTTTTGCCGCCACTTGTTTTTGCGGATCGAAACTCGGCGCATCCTCGAATTTGACTACTTCCCGCCAGCCCGCGCGCGTGTAGCCTTCTTTTACTTTCCGGTAAGCCTCGCGGAAACTTAAACCTTTTTCGAGCACGAGTTCATTCGCGAAATCGGCGGCGTAAAGATGAGTGTCGCCGGCGGCTTTCTCGATGTTTTTTTTGTTGATTTCCAAATTTTGCAAAACAATCTGAAAAGCTTGCAGGCAGTGTTTCGAGAGTTTCACTCCCTGCACGAAAGGTTGTTTCAGCATTTGCAAATCCCGCTGGTAACCAGCCGGAATGCCTTTCATGATTGAAGCGGCTTGCGTATGCGAGCCGATCAGCATTCCCGCCGCCGCTCGGATAATTTCGAGCGCGTCCGGATTTTTTTTCTGCGGCATAATCGAACTGCCGGTGGCGATTCGATTTGAGAGAGAAAAGAAATCGAATTCCGGAGAAGCGAAATAAATAATGTCATTCGCCAGCCGTGAGAGAGTGAGCGCGACGTTCACGAGCGCGCCAAGAGTGGTCGTCTCTACTTGCCCGCGACCGAGTTGCGCCGCGAGAGTATTGATTTGCAATTCCTCGAAACCAAGCAGCTTCGCAGTCAATTTCCGATCAATCGGCACTGCGGTTCCGAAACCCGCCGCGCTGCCGAGCGGGCAGCGGTCTGCTACGCGAAAAGCTGATTCCACGCCGAGATAATCGATCGAGAGAGTTTCTGCAAATGCTCCGAAATAATGACCGAGCGTGCCAACCATTGCTGGTCGCGTGTGCGTGTAGCCCGGCATCGGCAGCTGCGCATATTTTCCCGCGAGCGACTGCAAAACTTTCGCGAGTGCGAGCAACTCTTTTCGAATTTGCAGGAGCTCATTTTTCGCGAAAAGATGAATCGCGGTGGCAGATTGATCGTTCCGCGAGCGACCGAGATGAATCTTCCCGCCGAGCTCGCCGAGTTTTTTCGTAAGCAACCCCTCGATCGCGGAGTGCGAATCCTCCACATTTTTTAGTTCGAACTTTCGGGCGACTGCTTTTACATAAATTTCCCGCAAAACTTTCTGTACTTTTTCAAACTCCGTTTTTTTGAGATATTTTTTCTTCGTGAGCATGAATGCGTGGGCGGTTGAGGCTACGCAATCGAAAGGGAGCAAATATTTATCCAAAATCAAATCCGGTCCCACCGTGAATTTTTCGATGAAGGGATGCAATTTTTGCGAGGATTTTGTTTCCCAAATTTTCATAAAA
>JAHISY010000060.1 GCA_018817365.1 Patescibacteria group bacterium
AGAAAACAAACCCGCGGAGAATCCGCTGCCGCAAAATCCGCAACCGGAAGTGAAGCCAACCGAAAATTCGCCAGCGAAGATTTTTTCTTCTGCTGATGAAACTTCAAAAATTAAACCAGAAGACAAACCGCCGGTACAGCCAGAAAATCAGAATCCGCTTGTCTGAACTATGATTACGCTGATTGACGGATTAACTATGATTAACATTTGCCATTAAATACCGCGTTCTACAATGCAGCACAAACTAAATCATAGTAAATCAAATAAATCATAAAAATCACAGTTCAAGACAAAAATAATAAATAAAAACTAATGAAGAATGCCTAAAGCACAGATTGAATTCGGAGCTGATGTCAAAAATGCGAAGCAGAATGAAGGTGGCGGGGATTCGGATTTCGAAAAAGGAGAAAAGGGTAAGGAGTGGAGCACTGATGTCCAAAATAAGCTTCGGGATAATTTGAAGAACGATATTAAAGAGCAAACGCTCGATCTGCAAAAGCAAATTCCTTTTCGCACGGTGCAGAGAGGGGATACTTTGATTGCGATTATTTCTGCTATGAATAGGGCGGGGGCTTTGTCCGAATCAGGGAATATTTACAATTTGAGAGTGGAGTTTCGGAGTGAAAAAAAAGAATTTAGAAATAATATGCTTGCGAAAGATTTGCCCGACATTCATCCGGGGCAAAAGGTGTGGGTTGAGGGCGGCAAAATAATTGTGGCGGATGAGATTGAAACTTTAAAGAAGAAAGAAGAGAAAGATGAGAAGGTGAAATCCGAACCCGAACCCGAACTTTCTTCATCTCCAGAAATTAAGAAAGCTTTGGCTTTGACTGCATTAAGTGTTTTGGGAAAAACTTTAAAGAGTGACTCGATTGGCTTGAATGACTTGAAAACAGAATTGCAAAGTGCTCAAAAGAGGGTACTTGATGCCAATAATGTCGGTGTTGTATTTGAGCCAAATGATTTATTGAATTTAGATTTAGCAAAAACCAAAGTCGGAGAGCTGGAAGCTGCGGCGGAGAAGGAGAGCAGGATTAAAGTTGCGGAAAACTCTTTAGATATTTTGAAAAAGTTTTTAGAGAAGGATGTTGATCCTAATATGAATTCCAAGGATTTGGAAAACAGAATGCAGGCTTTGCAAAATCATTTAAATTTGGCGAATGAGAAAGTGAATGATTTGGAGGAGGACGAGAAGGGTGGTTTTACTGAAAAATTAGCTGAGCTGGGGGGGAGAGTTCAGCCGAAGTTGGATGGGTTGAAATTGAAGTTGGATGAGGTGAAGGATAGGGAGGAGAGGGTCAAATCTGAAAATGAAAAAGCAGAAAAATTGAGACAGAGAATTGTTGAAAATCGAAATAAGCTTAATAGTTTGGAAAAAATAGAGGAAGGAGATTCTGATTTGGGAAATATTTTGAGTGAGGCGATTAATGCGATTGGCGCTGTTTTGGGAGATGTGAAAGAAGAAATTTTACAGGGAAATTTTTCTCGAATTGACACAAAAGAAAAAGTCTTTGCAATTGAGCCCGGTCAAGTGGAGTTGAGCAGTGGAGCATCTCGTTCAGCTTCTTACAAAACGATTTATTCCGAGCGACCAAAAGACAAAAAAAATCTGTTGATTCGATTCGAAGCGAGCGATGCGAACGCGGTGGCTCGTCGGGAAGGCGTGAAAATTAGAGATGTTGATGAACTTTTTGACAAAGGCATTTTAAAGAAAATGAGCGAAGAGAGTGCTGTGCGTTTTTGGAATGGCAAAGAAATAAGTAAATTTTGGAAGCTTGAACCTCATAATAATAATCTCAGAACTAAGCTGATCGCTCAAGTCAAAATCGAAGGTCAATCGGAGTGGATCAGGGTTCAAGAAAATGGAGAAATTACAAATAGGGCTGGAGATAAATTGCAGCGAGGGGCGCTGCATCCGAATGATTTGAATGTGATTGAAGACAAATTTGGGATTCTCTTGGCGAAAGAATAATAATTTTCTTTGCATGTAAAAGAACCCCAGATGCATAAATGCAAGCTGAGGTTCTTCCTTTCGGGGTTCCTGCTCTTCCATCGGAAATGAAAATCCCCGAGAAAGAGAATGGATGATGGGAGAGCAGGGGGTTGAGGTTATTTCATGTGATCCGGAGGGGTTTTCCCTATGCGGAATAGGGATGGGGTTTTAAGGTAATTCTGCCCGTCCTTCAGATCAGTTTGTCCGCTCTGCAGTGCGGTTTGTCCGTTTTTCAAAACAGACTGTCCGCTCTGCAGTTCATTCAGGCTTTTTTGGATCGACAATTTATTTTTCAGGTTCATGGCAAAGCCGTGTTCCCGATTATATTTATCTTTCCAGTAAGCCTCGCCACGCGAGGAGGCTGCCGGAGCAACCTTACCGCCCCGGTGGCCTACTGAGGGCCCTGCACCGCCGAACCGGGCTGTTTTACTGCCGACTTGGTGTTTCCGCCAGCGGTTGCTTCAGTAAGTTCAAGAGCTGCAGCCTGCCTGACTACCAATGTTGGCGGTAAAATCTCCGCCCTTTCGCTCATCGGCGCCATCCCTGATACCCAGTTCCCGTTTCCGTCCATATCGACGAACAACTGACCGGACAATGGGGTTCCGTCATCTTGCAAAGCGACGACAAAAAATTTACCATCCTTCACGATTTGACGGATCTGAAATGAGCTGTCGAGCCTCATTCCAGACACTTTGTGAGTACCACTATTAAAATCGAAGTAAATGGTGCCGCGTGTTGTGGCATCATACTTCGGCGACATTTGCATCGCCGCTGAATATGTCGTCGGAGTTCCATTGACTGCATATTCTTGCCTTTCTGCCCATTTCATCGCATCGATAAATGCGTCGATGCGACTTGTAGACAAAAGGTTTATAAGACGGGCGATGTCCGCGTCAGTCCAGTTTAAAAGTTTTCCGTAACTCTTGAGAAACGCTACAAACCTGTCTTGGGTGTATTTTTTGGAAATCTGCACCATTTCTGCCAATACTTCCGGAGGAAGATTGACAGGATCGATCTTAGTTCCGCTTTGTGCAGCAGCGATCAGTGCTGCACTTTTTTCAACTAGGGATTGCTGAACCCTTTGAAGGTTCAGATCTCCCGCCATTCTCATCACAGGATCTCCGTTCGCTGCTTTGATGAGTAGCCCTACATTGTCTTCACAACAAACGATGACTTTGACGGTTCTCAGGTCGAGCCGAGCGTTATTCGTGACATCTACAATTGCGATCCAGATCGGATTGTCATTGGCATCGGTTGATGACGATTCAAACATCAAACCTTCGCCGTTGACTCTAACGCCGGTAGCTCTGACAACTGGGGCACCGTTAACAAGATCTCCGGTTGCCGCAAACAAAATGCGGCTACAATCAAGATACGAGCCCTCATTTGCTTTGTAATAGTCTCCAACTTTTGTCAGCTGAAGCGGTACTCCCGCCGACATTGCTGGGGTCGCCGCAAAAATCACGACTACTGCCAGCACCATTGCCAGAAAAATTTTTGTAAAATACGACATTTTTCCTCCATTTAAAATTTTTTTCGCGAAAAAATTTTTCGCTCCTGCTCCGCACGTCGCGAAGCTTTGACGGGAAAGAGCTTCCCGTCGGAAAACCGAGTTGTTTTTTTAAATAAATTCACAGTCCAGCCATGCACACCAACAGAAAGACAAGCAGAAACCCTACAATCATGTCGTTGTCGGGCTCAGTCGTCTCGTATGATACGGTTTTATGTTTTGTGACTAGATTAGATTCGGTGACGACTTGCGGTATCAGCTTACCGCTGGCATCCTGGACGTATACTACTTTTGGTGTATTTTCATAAGTGGTGTATGGTACGTCTTTATATCGGGTCACCGATTTAGTGCATCCGATTAATAAGGGTACCAACAGTATAAAAAATACCAAACTTGTCGTCGTTATTTTTCTCATTTTTATCACCTCCTTTCAAAAGATTTTTTCGGTTGTCCGAACTCTGCCGATTTGAAATTGCTCATTGTCTGCAAATCAACAAAATTCGGACAACCGATTTTGCTCTCCCAAACTTTGCCGCCAATCTCGCGATTCGCAGCTCTTCTCCCCGAAATAGAGAGAAGATTTGCCGATCTGCCTCTTTCCGCAGAAGCGGATTAGACAGACCATCGAGGCAAATCACTCCCTACTTCTTTTGAGAAGTAGTAGTTTGAGATTCCGTGATTTCAAGGAGCGAAGCGACGAAGTCCGCCGTAGTTCGCCGTGGCGAACGTAGGCTGGGCAAGGAACGAAAAATTCTCTCCCCGAAAGCTGCCTCGCACTCAAGAGGCA
>JAHISY010000061.1 GCA_018817365.1 Patescibacteria group bacterium
TGCACTTTAATTTTGGAGTGGGAAAGGTGCAGATCGAGCGGCACCGCGGCGATGCCTTTTTCGTTTAAACTTTTTTCAATCTTCGCCACTTCTTTCGAAGTGAGGAGTAATTTTTTGTCGCGCAATTTTTCGTGCGGTTGCCCGCGCGCGAATTTGTATTCCGGAATCTCGAAATTTTTGATCCACACTTCTCCGTCTCGAACTGCGAGAAAACTTCCGGAAAGTTTCGCTGATTTCGCGCGCAGCGATTTCGCTTCCCTGCCGGTGAGAATAATCCCCGCCTCGAAAGTCTCGAGAATTTCGAAATGAAATCGAGCAACACGATTATCCGCGAGAATGTGAGGAGGCAATTTTTTCACGAAATAAATTTTAGCTGAAAGCTCGCCAGTTTGATAAAATTAGAAGGTTCGCAAATCTCGCAAAGCGAGACGAACTCTAGAAACTGTATTCTATAGTCCTGTATTTTGTACTCTGAAAAAATGATTTTCACTTCTGAATCCGTCACCGAAGGTCACCCCGACAAACTTGCTGATCAAATCAGCGATGCGATTGTCGATGATTTAATTCGACAAGATGTGAATTCGCGTGTGGCGGTGGAAACTCTCGTGACGAACGGACTCGCTCTCGTCGCGGGAGAAATCACGACAAAGGGATATTCTGACATCCCCAAAATCGTGCGAAACACGATTCGCGAGGCGGGCTACGACGATGCTTCGTTCGGCTTCGATTACAAAGCTTGCGCTGTTTTGACTTCGATTCACGAACAGTCGCCCGACATTGCGCTCGGTACGCATTCGAAACTCGGCAAAAAACTCGGCGCAGGAGATCAGGGGATGATGTTCGGATTCGCCTGCCGCGAGACGAGGGAATTGATGCCGCTGCCAATCATGCTCGCCCACGGTCTCACGCGGAAATTGGCGGAAGTACGAAAGAAAAAGATTCTCGACTACCTCCGACCGGACGGAAAATCGCAAGTTTCGGTTGAATATGATTCGAACGGAAAACCGAAGCGAGTCGCGACAGTCGTCGTCTCGACGCAGCATTCGGAGAAGGTGAAGTTGAGTTCACTAAAAAAAGATGTTCTCGAAAAAATGATTAAACCAGTTCTCGGAAAATATTTTGATTCGAAAACTGAAGTTTTGGTAAATCCAACCGGTCGATTCGTGCAAGGCGGACCTCCGGCGGACACAGGAATGACGGGGAGGAAAATTATCGTCGACACGTACGGCGGCTACGCGCGGCACGGCGGCGGAGCTTTCAGCGGGAAGGATCCGACGAAAGTCGATCGTTCGGCGGCATACGCGGCGCGGTGGGTCGCGAAAAATATTGTTGCAGCGGATTTCGCAGAGCGGGTCGAAGTGCAGCTGGCTTACGCGATCGGTCATCCGCGACCGATTGCCGTGAATTTGGAAACTTTCGGAAGCGAGAAAATTCCTCTCGCGAGAATCGAAAAAGCAGTGCGGAAAGTTTTTGATCTCTCGCCGGCCGGAATTTTGCGGGAGCTGAATCTCATCCGTCCGATTTATTTGAAAACAGCAAGCTACGGTCATTTTGGTCGGGAGGGGGAGGGTTTTTCGTGGGAAAAAATAAATCGTGTGGCAGAGTTGCAAAAAGCGGTTTGAAGCAACATCTTTCCGCGAATGAAATTTTGGTTAAAATCGCGGAAGTGAAAAAGTTGCCGCGAAAATTTTTCGAACAGCCCACTCTCTCCGTCGCGCGGAAAATTTTGGGCTGCGAGCTGCATTTTCGAAATTGCGCGGGGATTATCAACGAAGTGGAGGCTTACATCGGATGCGCTGATCCAGCTTGCCACGCGGCGCGCGGTCGTACCGCGCGCAACGCGGTGATGTGGGGAAAAGCGGGAGTGGCGTATGTTTACTTTACGTACGGGATGCATTTTTGTTTGAATTTTACGACTGAATGTGAGGGATTTCCGGCGGCGATTTTGATTCGTGGAGTGGCAGCGACTCGCGGGACTGCAGCAATGCGGAGACGGCGGCAGCGCGGACCGCGATTGAAAAAAATTCCACGGAAGAATGGTGTGACTGAAAAAAATCTCGCGAACGGACCGAGCAAACTTTGTGAAGCTTTCGGTATTGACTTGCGGCAAAACGGGTTGGATCTTTGCGCGCGAAATTCAGAGATGTTTGTGACGGCGCGGCAGTTTGAACCTGATTGTAAAGCGACACCGCGTGTCGGCATCCGCGCAGGTCAGGAAAAACTGTGGCGGTTTGTGTCAAAAAATTTACAAAACTGAAACCCGGTTATTTGTGATATTTTTTTCCTGCGAGAATTGTAAAGGCGCGATAAATTTGCTCGAGCAGCATCACGCGGAATAAATCGTGGGGAAATGTGAGTTGCGAGAAAGAAATTTGTAAATCTGCTTTTTTTAGAATCATAGAATCTAAACCATTCGAACCGCCAATCACGAAAACAATTTTTCGAGAATTGTCTCGCAATTTTTCGAGTTTTCTCGCGAAACTTTCCGAATCCAAACTCTCCCCTGCCCGCTCACATGCAATTACAAATTCATCGCCATGGAGTTTGGAGAGAATTTTTTCGCCTTCCAGCTTTTTAGTTTTTTGAATCTCAAAAGAATTTTCGTCCAGGGGTGAGACCAACTCAATCTCGATTTTTGCGAAATTTTGGATGCGCTCAAAAAAATTATATTCGGCAGCTCCTACCCAACCTTTGGATTTCTTCGCGATCGCAATTATTCGAACTTGCACCCGAGAATTTTAATTGAAAACCAAAAAACTTTTGCTAAACTTCCGAAAGTCCAATCTCTAATTTCCATTGTCCAACTTCCAAATTCGCGGATGTAGCTCAGTTGGCTAGAGCGCCACCTTGCCAAGGTGGAGGTCGCCGGTTCGAACCCGGTCATCCGCTCCA
>JAHISY010000062.1 GCA_018817365.1 Patescibacteria group bacterium
CAGAGAGCAGTAGAGGCTTTGGAAGAGGAAGTGAAAAGTGATGAAGTTTTGGTGAAAGACGATTGAGGTGGCGAAAGAAATAAAAAAATTGAAGTGCATCTTTTGTGTTAAAATAACGCCGAATTTAAAACCATGCCTTCAGTTAAAGCCATCTCGAGAAAAAGAATTCATAACCCTTCTACAGGGACTTATTTTTCTATAAGAGTCAGGACTACAAAAGCTGGCAACAAGGGCACAATTATGAAAAGATGGTCTTCTGCTGTAAAGAAAAAAAGATGAAGGTTTATTTTGATGCAAATATATGGATTGATCACGCGTGGGGGTTCTTTAATGAAAGCAAAAAGGTAAAAAAGCGGATTACAGAACTTTTCGATAAAATTGAATCCAAAAATATAGATGTTGTAATCTCAACGTTTGTTAATGCCGAAATTTCTAACCACTTTAAAGATTGGATTCTTATGAAAAAATCAATTGAAGATGGCTTTAGTTATCGAGAATTTCGAAGCATAAGAAAAAAATATAAATTAGAGAAAGTTGAGATTAAAAAGGTTGACGATGTGGCTAAAAAGATACTTCAACTAAATTGGGTGACCATCGTCGAAAAAGAAACATTGCACGAGGAAGATTTGAAAATTTTTATGGAACTGACTTCGCAATATTCAATTGATTCAATTGATGCTTTGCACAGCATAATGGCCGCAAAAACTAATTGTCGATATTTAATAACAAATGATGAAACTTTCATCGAACAGTTAAATCTTGCGTTAAAAGAAAACGATCTTCTAAATGAATTCAGCGCGATTACCTCAAAAAATTTTATAAATCTGAAATAATTTTCATGCAAAAACTCTCTTGCATCACGTGCGGAAAGAAATTCGGAATCAATGAAAACCATGTTGTTTGCGAATGCGGCGGACTCCTCGACATCATCCAGCCAATTGAAGAATTGAAACGGCTGAATTTGAAAAAAGTTTTCGATGAAAGATTGGGCAGCCGCGAACTGCCAAATGCGAGCGGCGTGTGGCGTTATCGCGAGTTGCTTTTCGATGCGGAGAGAATAATCTCGCGTTTCGAAGGCAATACTCGTCTCTACCCCTCCGAGAAACTTTCGGCGAAACTCGGCGTCGAATTATTTTTCAAACATGAAGGCGAAAACCCCACCGGCAGTTTCAAAGATCGTGGAATGACGGTAGCTATCACCGCCGGAGTGAATGCCGGCTGCCACAACTTCGTGTGCGCCTCGACCGGCAACACTTCCGCCAGCCTGGCTAGTTATTGTGCGGCTGCAGGCTTGCCTGCCGTAGCTTCAGCGAAGGTGGGACTGAACGGAATCGTGATTATTCCGAATGGAAAAATCGCGCTCGGGAAACTCTCGCAAGCCCTCGCTTTCGGCGCGAAAGTTTTGCAAATCGACGGAAATTTCGATGCGGCGATGAAATTGGTAAACGAGCTCGGCAAGAAATTTGATTCGAAAAATCCAGCAGATTCGATTTATGTTTTAAATTCGATAAACCCGTTTCGGATTGAGGGTCAGAAAACGATTGTTTTCGAAATTTTGCAGCAACTGAATTGGGATGCGCCCGATTGGATCGTACTGCCTGCTGGCAATTTGGGAAATACTTCCGCGTTTGGCAAAGCAATTTCCGAAGCTTTTGAGCTCGGTTTGATCGATCGGAAACCGCGAATCGCGGCAGTGCAAGCTGCCGGTGCGAATCCGTTTTTCAAATATTTCGAGAATAAATGGAAAAAATTCGAGGCAATGGAAAACCCCGAAACAATCGCCACCGCGATCAAAATCGGGAATCCGCAAAGTTTTTTGCGGGCGCGGCGGGCAGTCGAAGAAACAAACGGGGTAGTTTTGGAGGTTTCGGAAAATGAAATCATGGACGCGAAAGCAGAAATCGACGCGGCGGGAATCGGCTGCGAACCAGCCTCCGCGTGCAGCCTCGCGGGTATTCGGCAACTCGTGGCGAACGGCAAGGTTAAAAAAGGTGAAAAAGTGGTGGGGGTTCTGACAGGTCATCTTTTGAAAGACCCAGACGCAACGATGAATTACCATGCCGGCAAACTCACGGGAATCGATTCAGCGCGCGCGAACCGACCGCGACGAATCGAAGCAAGCGTGAAAGCGGTTTTGGCGGCAATCAAATAATTTCTTTAAAATTCAAGCATGCAAAAAAATTTTCTCTCGATTACCGATCTTTCGAAAGATGAAATTCTCGAACTTTTGGAAGTGGCCGCGACGCAACGGCTGCGAGTCATTTCGGAAATGCTGCGGCATCAGCACCTCGCGCTTTATTTCGAGAAGCCGAGCCTCCGCACGAAAGCCAGCTTCGAGACCGGAATCAGCGAACTCGGCGGCAGCTTTTCATACTTCAGCGCAGTAGATACCGGTCAACTCGGCGAGCGGGAAAGTGTGGAAGATTTGGCAAAAACAATGAGTGAATACTTCGCCGCAATCGTGGTTCGCGTGTACAGCCACGCGAATCTCGAAAAATTCGCGGCGGTGGCGAGCGTGCCCGTCATCAATGCGCTCTCCGACCGCGAGCACCCCTGCCAAGTTTTGGCTGATCTTCTCACAATCCGCGAGAAATTGGGAAGATTGGAGGGATTCAAACTCGCTTTCCTCGGAGACGGGAATAATGTGGCGCTCTCTCTCGCGCTTGCTGCCGAGATTTTGGGATTTGAATTTATTCTGGCTGGTCCGAAAGATCACCACCTCAAATACGATCAGATCAAACAAACCGAAGACATTGACGCAGCCCTGCAAAATGCGGATGTGGTCTACACCGACACGTGGACCAGCATGGGCGACGAAGCGGAAGAGGCGAAACGGAAAAAGCTTTTCCTGCCTTTTCAGCTGAATGCCGAGACACTCAAAAAAGCAGAAGCAAACGCAATCGTGATGCATTGCCTTCCCGCTCACCGCGGAAAAGAAATCACGGACGAGGTGATCGACGGCGAGCAATCTGTTGTTTTTCAGCAGGCTGCGAATCGACTACCCGTCCAAAAAGCTTTGCTTATTAAACTTTTTTCGAAGGCAACTGTTTAGTTTTGAAACGAACCGCGTACCACCACCCTCCGCCGATCAAAATCGGAACGGTGAGAAACGCGAGGCTTTTTTCGAGAGGATTGAAAAATAAAAACGCGTTGAAAATCGCGTGAAGAAAAATCGCGAGGAACAATCCTTCGAGCACCACCTCGCCGGAAGTGTGACCGTGCGCGGAATCTTTCTGGGGAAGAAGATGGCAAAGTGTGATGTGAAATGGTCGGCGAAGAACTTTCGCGAGATTGCGGAAAAAATGAGCGAGCGGTTTTTCGTGTTTTGATTTCGGAACAATTTTTTTGGCAACGAACGCGCACGCGTAAAAATAACCGAACGAGCCGGTGAAAATCGTGTGCGCGAGAATCGTGCCGAGTGAGCGGAAGAGGTAAAGATTCCAAAAATCAAGACTCAAACCTCCTGCCGAAAATTCGCGGAAGAAATAAAAAATGTTTTCCGCGAACGCGAAACCGAGCGCGATGAGAACCGCGAATTCGAAGCCGTCTTCCCATTTATCGAAATGGCTTTTGTTCAGCTCGACTCCCCCGATTAGCAATAAACCTTTTAGGCTTTCTTCTAGAAACGCAAAGAAAATCAAAAGGACGAGTGGCGCTGCCCAAGAAAAAAAATCATATTCTCGCAAGATGAAAAGCGACAACGCGGCGAAAATTCCGAAAAGAAAAAGTTGTGCCAAAACATGCGCCGGCTCCGGCTCCGCCAACCTTTTCCGCCAAAAAAACAGCCAGCCTGCTACCGGCGGCAAAGCGAGAATGGCGAAGACTGTTAGTTCTGTGAATCCCAAACTTCCCCAAGTTTAGCGAAACGGAGGGAGAAGAAAACTGCGGCGAAGATGAGGAGCGCGAGAATCCACGCGGGGTTTTGATTTTTGAGGGGCGGGGAATTTGTCGATGAAAGAAGTTGGCTGCGAAGCAGTTTCGGAGCCGCCGCGAAATTTTTGAATGTGAAATTTCCCTCGGAATTTTCAACAAAAATTTTCCACTTCTCCCCCTCCCGCAATAATGCCCGCGCGAGAAGAACCGAACTTCCCTCCGGGAATTTCACGAAAAATTCTCCGCTCGAATTTTCAATCACGAAACCCTCCTCTCCCGCGAAACGAATCGTTCCCTCGATTTTTTGAGAATCAAATTCGTTCGCAGCATTCGGAGTAGGAATCACAGTCTCGCGAAATTCGGAACCGTCGAACGCGAGCGCGCTGCCTTCCGGCGGACTTTCGAAATTAATTTCGGAAATCAGCCGCCCTTCGAAATCAAAAAGCCGCGCCGCCTCGCGACCGGAATTATTGAGCGCGATTTTGGTGAGCGGTCGCGAAAAAATTTTGAACTCGCCATGTTGGAGAATCGTCGAGTCGGAAATCACGAAAGGATTACTCCCGCCTGCCGAATCGTCAAGTTGCCAGTTGCCGAGATTCACTGCGGTCAAACCGGAATTCCAAATTTCAATCCACTCCGCTGCGGAATCTTCTGCGACCGGATTCGCGAGAATCTCGGAAATTTGAATCGCGTCCGAAAGATCGCCATTCCGATTTTTTCGAACTTTTTTCGTTTTTGAAGAATGAATTTCCGGCGCGAAAATTTTATTCGCGGCAGCGGGAGTGGGAATCGCGGTTTCGCGAAATTCGGAACCGTCGAATGCGATCGCAACGCCCTCCCGAATTTTTTCGTACGAAAGCTCGGCAACCGACCGTCCCGTTGGCCACGCGAGCGAGATCGAGCCGCCGGAGTTTAACAGCGTGAGTCCGCTCTCCGCGCGCGCGAGAACGAGAAATCCGCCAGCTGGAATCGCGGAATTTTCAGGAAACGTGAATTTTTTGCGGCCAGCAGTGAGATGAAAATTCGAGAGATCAGCCGGTTCGCTTCCGAAATTTTCGAGTTCAATGAATTCCCCCTCCGCATCCAAACCCGCCGGATTCGGCAGAATTTCGGAGAGGCGAATGCTTTCCGTGAAAACTGGCGGCGTAAATTCTTCGGCTAAATC
>JAHISY010000063.1 GCA_018817365.1 Patescibacteria group bacterium
CCATTTGGCGTAGTGTAAAGGATAAAATCCGATGATGGCATCAGTCCCTTACCCATATTTTCAAATTTTAAATCCAACATTTTTAAACTGCTTTTTAATTTCTTCATCCAGCTTTTTCTCCATCTTCTCTCGAAACACACCTCGGAATTCACTCCTCGTCCTCAAACCGAATCGCCACGCTCCGCGCGTGCGCATCCAAACCCTCCGCCTCGCCAAACTTTTCACACACCCCGCGAATCGCCGACAAACCTTTTTTCGAAATCTTTTGAATTTGGATTTTCTTGCCGAAACTCTCGACCGATAGCGGCGAGAAATTTTTCGCGAAACCTGCAGTCGGCAGGACATGATTCGCGCCCGTCGCGAAATCGCCCGCCGGCTCGCTCGCAAAATTTCCAAGAAAAACCGAACCCGCATTCACGATTTTCGGAAGAATTGATTCTGGATTTTCCACGCAAATTTCTAAGTGTTCTGGTGCATATTCATTCGTAAAGTCAATCGCTTCTCCCAAATTCTTTGCAATCAAAATTTCCCCGCCCAGCCTCCAAGCTTCTTTCAGAATAACATCCCGTTTCAACTCGCTTATCTGTTTTTCAATCTCTGCTTCAACTTCTCCCGCAAGCTTTTCTGAAGTGGTCGCCAAAATCGATTTTGATGAAGCTGCGTGCTCGGCTTGCGAGAGCAAATCTGCTGCCACAAATTTCGGCACAGCGGTATCATCCGCGAGAATCAAGATCTCGCTCGGACCTGCAGGCATGTCGATCGCCACTTTATCTGAAAGCTGTTTCTTCGCTTCGGTCACCCACGGATTGCCGGGACCCGTGATTTTCTGGACATTGTAAACATAATAAAGCGCGCCAATTGCTTGAGCCCCGCCGCATTTAATAATTTTCGTCACTCCGGAAATCTTCGCCGCGGCAATCACCGCCGTGGAAATTTCGCCAGCGGAATTCGGAGAGCCTGCCCCCGCGAAATTCGGGGAGCCTGTCCCCGCGAAAGCGGGGGTCGCGAGAATAATTTCCTCACAGCCCGCAATCTTCGCGGGAATCGCCTGCATGAGAACAGAACTCGGATAAATCGCCAGCCCTCCCGGCGCGTAGATCCCGACCTTTTGAATCGGTCGCCACTCTCGCCAAATCTCGATACCGTCGGCGGGTGAAACTTTTTTTTCAGAGCGGATGTTTTCGAGCTGATTTGCGTGAAATTTCTCGATGTTTCTCGCCGCCTCGCGAAGGAACCCGAACTCGGCGGAATTTTCATCGACAGCAGAAAGCTCGGCGGCAGAAACTTCGAGTGCAGACAAATCAACGCCGTCAAGTTTCTGCGTGAATTCGAGAACCGCGACCTCTCCCCGCTTTTTGACTTCACGCAAAATCTCCGCCACTCCCGTTTTTACTTTTTCGGAAACCCCGCCTCCCCGATCGAGAATCGCGGAAAGCTCTTCTTTCGACAGCGCGGAAAGTTTGCGAATCTTCATCTTCCTAAACAAAAATTATTTTCGAAAAAGCCTGTGAAATACGCTTTTCTTTTTTTGCGGAACTGCTTTCTCTTCCGTTTCTTCCGCTTTGATCCCGAGTTTTTCCGCAAGCAGCTTCGCGACGAATTTGCTGCGATTGCCGGCTTTTACTTTTTGGAGCAGCGCGTTCCGAATTTGCGGCGGGAGATTAAAAATCACCGCGACGTTTTTTTCGGAAGGATCTTTTTTTCGGGGCATTTTGAAGGGGGTTAAAAAATTACGAAACAATTTTCTCTACATTCAACAGCAGAATGTCTTTCGCGCCCGCCGCTTTCAGCTTTGGCAACGCCTTCCAAAACTCTTCTTCGGTAGCGACCGACTGCAACGCGAACTCATTTTTTTTCGCAAGCGGAAGAATGGTGGGAGCTTCAAGCGCAGGTAGAATTTTCTCGATTTTTGAAAGATTTTTCTCATGGCAATTCAGCATCACATATTTTTTATTTCCGGCAGCTTGTACCGCCTCGATGCGTGAAGTCAAATCTTTCAGCAATTCTTTTTTTGCGGAACTCAATTTCGGATCTGCGACAAGTGCAGCCTCGCTGCGAAAAATCGGCGGCTCAAGCGGAACGAGGTCGTGTGCTTCGAGGGTCGTGCCAGTATCGACAATATCGACAATCGCGTCGGCGATTCCCATCTCCGGCGCGATTTCAGCGGAACCAGAAAGTTCGGCGAGACGAACTGGGATGCCGAGCTGGCGGAAAAATTTTTTGGTGGAGTTTGGATATTCTGTGGCGATGATTGAATTTTTGAGATCTTTTAATTTTTTGAATTTCGATTTTTTGGGAACGGCAACCGCCAATCGGCAACTGCCGAAACCGAGTTTTTGGATTTCGCGGACTTTTTTTCCGCTTTCACGAACGATGTTTTGTCCGACAATACCGATATCGGCTGAACCTCGTGAAACAAACGCGGGGATGTCGTCATCGCGGAGCAGTAAGATGTCGGCAGGAAAATCAAGGCAGCGGAGAACAAGATATTGTCCGTTGGCAACAAAATTCAAACCGATTTTTTTTAATAAATCGAAGCTCTCGTCCGCGAGCCGACCCTTTTTTTGAAGCGCGATTTTGAGACGCACACTCATCTTTTCAAATTTACTTTTTTCTTCGGACAATATCGAAGAACCAAACTTGACAGCCGAAGCGGTTTGCATTTTGGCACGGTTTTTAAGAGGAGTCAAACTGAATTAGAAAAATCAAGAAGGATCATTCTCCACGCGAAAGTTATTCCCCGAATTAACGGTCTTTTGCCGACACATATTCACGCTTAGTGTGACCGGTGTAAATTTGGCGCGGACGGGCAATTTTTGTCGATTCGTCGAGATATTGTTCTCGCCAGTGAGCAATCCAACCGGGCATCCTCCCGATTGCGAATATTACCGGAAACATGTTTGTCGGAATTTTAAGTGCTTTTAGAATTATGCCTGAGTAGAAATCCACATTTGGATAAAGATTTCTCGAAATAAAATATTCATCATCGAGAGCAACTTGCTCCAGTTTTTTCGCTAAATCAAAAACCGGATCGCTGATCTTGAGTTCCTCCAAAAGCTTCTCGGCAACACTTTTCAGAATCTTCGCCCGCGGATCGTAATTTTTGTAAACCGCGTGACCGAAGCCCATCAAACGAAAATCAGGATTGGTTTTTGCTTTCGCAATTATCTCATCAAAACCTTTTTTGGACATCAAAATTCCTTCGAGTTGACGAATGACTGCTGCGTTTGCTCCGCCATGGAGTTTACCGTTGAGCGCGTTTACCCCAGCCGAGATCGAAGCAAAAAGATCTGATTTCGCAGACCCGACTATGCGCACTGTCGAAGTGGAGCAATTTTGTTCATGATCGGCGTGCAGAATAAAAAAAGTCTCGAGTGCCTTGATTTCGGTTTCGCTAGGATGGTACGGCTTATTCGGAATGCTATGCAGCATGTGTAGGAAATTTTGGCAGTAGCCAAAATCCGGGTTGGGATATTGCCATGGGCTTCCTTTGGTTTTGTTGTGGATGTTAGCAGCGATGGTTCGGACCTGGCTCATAATTTTTGCGACCAAAGGCTTGAAGTTTTTATCACTTTTGATTTCGGTAAGCTTGGGTTCGTAGCCGCGCATCGAGGCCAAAACGACCGAAAGTAACGCCATCGGCTTTCCGTTTGGCGGAAAAGCGTCGAAGTGTGGCTTGAGTCCTTCATGTAGCATTTCATTGTTGGTCAGCATTTCTCTGAACTCAGCCCGCTCTTTTTTGTTCGGCAATTCGCCCCAAATCAACAACATCGCTGTCTCGATAAAACCACTGTCCTTCGCCAATTGTTCAATCGGATAGCCGCGATAACGCAAAACGCCTTTCTCGCCGTCGACAAAAGTAATCGCGCTTTGACATGCGCCAGTATTGCGAAAACCCGGGTCGAGAGTGATTACACCGGTTTCTTTGCGGAGCTCGCCAATATCGACAGCTTGTTCGCCTTCTGCCCCCACAGACAAAGGAAACTTGGTGATTTGTCCGCTGGGGAGTACGAGGTAAGCGTTTCGCACACCCTCGCGCGTGTCGGCGCACAACTTTTCGCTGATCTCTGCACCGATTTCGCTGGGATTATTTAATGTCTGCTTTGACATAATAAAAAGTTAAGTTTTGATTTTAATCCGAAAAAATTAGTGGTGCAATGTGCAAGTCGAGCGTGCGGTCAAAAAAAGTTAAAATACGATGGTGCAAATCGCCGCGATTCAGAAACTTACGCTTTTGGATTTTCCGGGGAAAACTGCGTGCACAGTTTTCACCCCCGGCTGCAATTTTCGCTGCGGTTATTGCCACAATCCCGAACTCGTCCTTCCGGAAAAAATTGCGGTCGCCAAACAAGATTTGATTCCCGAAGGAGCGTTTTTCAATTTTCTCGGAAAAAGAAAAGGGCTGCTCGACGGAGTGTGCGTAACTGGCGGAGAACCAACACTGCAAAAAGACTTGCTGCAATTTCTCAAAAAAATCCGACAGCGCGGCTTTCTCGTGAAGCTCGATACGAACGGCAGCCGCCCCGAGATTCTCGAAAAACTTTTCCGCGCGCGGCTCCTCGATTTCATCGCGCTCGACGTGAAAGCTTCACCGAAAAATTACCAAAATTTGGTGAGGATGAACGTGGCAGAGAAAATTAAGATTTCTAAAAATCTGATTCAGCAGTCGGGTGTGCCGTACGAATTTCGAACAACCGTTGTTCGTGAAATCCACGATGAGGAGGAGTTCAGAAAAATTCTTGAATTCGTGCGCGGCGCGGAAAAATTCTTTCTTCAAAACTTCGAGCCAAAGCACGGCTGCCTCGATCCGAAATTTGAAAAATTCCACGGCTTCACAAAAAAAGAATTGACCAAAATGTGCGAGGAGGCAAAACAATTTGTGAGAAAGTGTGGGGTACGCAATTAAAAAGCCTCCCTGTTTTTGAGGAAGGCTTTTTAATTTTTGATTAAACTACTTTTTCTTTTTGGCTGCCGTTTTCTTTTTGACCACCTTTTTGACCACCTTTTTAACTGCTTTTTTTACCACCTTTTTGGCGGGCTTTCTTTTAGCCGCTTTCTTTTTAGTTGGCATTTTTTTGGGGGTTAAAAAATAAAAAAACCTCGCGCGAAGATTCGAGCGAGAGCATGGCTGAACTGGTAAAAATTTTGAATCAAGTTTTTTTGTGAGTGCGTGTGAAGTTTAATTTTTTAGGAGACAAAGTCAATTTTTTTCTTGGTTGATTTTTTGGACAACCACTTCCTTCAATTCATTCAAAACTTGTTGCTGAGAATCCACGATTGATTGTAAATCGTGCTCGTAGACCGCGCATTCTTTTTTGAGTTCGTTGAATTTTTCTTTCGCCAGTTGCTTGAACTCCCGAGTTTCCACCTTCGCTTTTGTGAGGAAAAAGAGGTACAGCAAAATGGTCGCCGCCATAAAAACAAACGCGGTGAATGCGATGAGCGCCGATGCCAACACCGCGAGATTTCGGGAAATATCAAAGTCCGTGTTGAGCTGATTGACGAGCGCCTGATAAAGAAACGCCGCGTCCAATTCTTCCGCGGGCTGCTCGAGCGGATTGCCGAGGAAGAATTGCAGCGGGCGAGTGGCGGACGCTTCCGCTTCCTCCGCCAGTTTGAAAATGCTTTCCGCTGATTCAGCATCTTCCGGAATTTCTTCCGCGAGGGCGACCCCGCAAACTTGCGAGAGAACGAGAAAAGAGAAGAGCAGCTTTTTCACGAGA